>JBPCVB010000590.1:0-8184 GCA_051010855.1 Pirellulaceae bacterium
GATTCCTGGGCTGTGCTGGAAAACATCCAGATCAATGACGGCATTGCCGCCGTGGTTGCCCGGGTGGGCACCAACCACGATCGTGCGTGGTGGAATTCGATCAACTAGACATCGCTGAACAAGTGAATCCACAAGCCGCGTTTCGACGCGGCTTTTTTTTGCTCCCAGCTCGTGGAAACCGCATGCATCGTCTCGGAATTCAAGTAATTGCAGGCTAAATCCAGTTGTCTTCCCCAGCAAGCGACGTCTGCACTTGAGTTCATTTAGCGGAGAGTCCGCATAGCAATCGAATACACCCATTTCTGCGTGGTGACTCGGTGTGCAGAACCATCAAAACTGTTGTTGATTCAGAATTCTGTAAATCATAGAACATTGGCCCAATGGAACTGATTCTCGCCTTGTTCTTTTATGGAGATTCTGATGAACAAGTTCTTTACACGTGCGGCGGTAGCCGCCGGCCTTTTCCTTCTTGGCGTAACCACAGCCAACGCACAGGTGTTTTCGCAATCCTGCTGCCCGCCCTGTCAGCCTTGCCAGCCTGCATTCTGCCAACCGGCCTGCGTTTGCCCGCCAGTGATGTACGCTGCACCGTATTGTCAGCAACCTTGCCAACCCTGTTGCCAACCACAAATGGCGTACCGCTGCCAGCCGATGCAGCAAATGATCGTTCAACAGCCGATGTCACCATGCGTGACGGTATTTGTCCAACCGGTATGTCCGCCAATCTATACTGGGACAGTTCCCAATCCATTAATCCATTGTCTTAGTATGTGCGAACAGGTATTCGCCGATCCCGACGAGATAGCGGAATGCAAGGCTGATTGTCATCACAGGTTTGGTCGGCCAATGCGGTAGAGGCAGTCTACGGGCGGTCGCCCCCGTTCAATGCAACTCGAAAACCTTCGGTCGCTGAGCCAAACTGAAATCTCAGGGAACCAGATGTGTTGTTTCCGGCGGCCGATATGCGCGCCGATCCGGTATAGTCACCCATCATGACTCCAGATTCACCAAGGCGATCGACACGCGTATCGTTGGTGTACTCCCGGACATTTCCTAAACACTCAAAGATGCCGAAGCGATTTGGAAAGGTCGCTCTTGACGCGCTTGGTTCGTCACAATCGACCGTCGCGTATCGGTTAACGACCGGGTCGTCTATGCTATTGCCCCAGGAATATCTGGCGGATCGGGAACCTGCGCGGGCGGCAAATTCGGACTCGTCAACGGTCGGTAAACGGAAACCATCGTTGCCAGGGATTTGTTCAAAATAGCCAAGAACCCGTGCCCATTGCGGTTGCGCTACAAAACGATAACAGGGTTGACGATGGTGCCGGTCGCTTAACCAATTAAGAAAACGGCAGGCATCGTTGAGGGCCACACTACGCATGGGTTCGTCATGCCGTTCCCACAATTCCAATTCGGTGTACATATTTTGCAACGCAACGTCCGAATTACGGGTTTCTACAAACTCCCTGAACAAGCCTACAGTTACCTCTATATCGGAAATCCAAAATGTCTTAACAGGCACAGAATCGCGCGGCGTATAAAGGGGATCGGGATCTGGGTTTCCCTCCGAGCGATAAAGAGTGCCGCCGGTAATTCGAACGAGCCGCAGTTCAACCGGCAGATCGCGGTTGGCAACCAGGGTCTGCCAATCCGGGCCCTCTTGCGGCAAATCGTCCGAATTCATGGATGCCTCCCAGCGCTTAAGGCAATTTTCGAAGGCGTTAAACATTGCACCGTTGGGAGCCGGTTCCTGGCGTAACAAGTCGAATAGTAGCAATTCGATTTGTTTACGGAGGTCCGGTTCGATCCGTTCGGGATCAATGAAGGCAAGGGCTTCGACGGCACCAAAACGAATATCTTCGCTATCGGTCGTGGCGAGCAAACGATGCAGCTTATCGGCAGGTCCATGCCAGGTCGCACACTGGTCCACCAGTTCCGTGCGCAAGTCCGGTGTTTCCGTTTGATTCAACAATTGGCTGACAGGCTCAAAGTCCCCGGCAACCAACTGTAATATCGCCAGCCGGGCCTGCAGCGACAGATCGTCAGGGTGCTGCTCCTCAGCAAAATCGCTCAACAGCCGTTGACTGGTCGCGGAGTGCCTTTCGACAACGGCAATTAACAACGGTACTTCGGCCGAATCAATATCGGGAACCGAGCCCAACAGGTCCCGCAGCAACATTTCGTGTGGCAGATCATTCAGCACGAGCAAGGCACTGCGTGCTCGAAGGCGCTGCGTATCCGAATCGGATGTAAGTGCAATTTCCTGCAGCTGGCCCAGGTATAAATCGGGATTCAGCTTCATTTCCCCGATCACCTGAACGGCGGCTGCGCCATCTCCGGCAAACAGCCGCTCGATGGTGGCGTTGGCGTTTTGGGATTTCCACAACGACGAAACCCCGATGGTCAGTAACACTAACGCTGCAACCGACAGTATTGACGTCGTCAGGTAAAAACGGTGGCTGGCTGACATCAATTTACGGCCTCCCGCATCGAGACTGCCGCGTCGAATAAACATCAGGGACAGCAAGTATTCGAGCGGGTTAGGCAGGTATCGACGGCTGCGATTCACCTGGTACTGATTCGACAACTCGCGAAATCGTGTCTTGGTTCGTCCGGCCAGTGACGTGGATTGCCGTTGTTGCAGCCATTGCCGTACGGGCGTGACAAAGAAGTCGTGAGTCAGTCGGTACTCCGGCTCATGGTCGCCATTTTCTTGCTGATCCGCCGACGCACGGGCTCCGGAAACAAGTTTGATCTGGTCCCGCATGTACTCGATCGCAACGTCGAAAAATCGGGCCTTGTGCTCGCGCTCAGCCGCCTGCTTCAGCTCCGACTCCCGCACTGCAGCCGCCTTGATGTCCACCGCTCCGGCCGCTGGCAAGAGCCTTTCGAGAACTAATTCACAGGCCGGCAACATCGCCCGGTTCACCTTGGCGTTGTCGACCAGTTTCAATTGCAGCCACGCCGGCCCGACGCCGTCCGCACCAAAGGTCTTTTTGAAGTTAGTTGTTGTCCAGTCCCGGTCGTTAACCATGTCAGCCAGAATCGTCAAACGCACGCACAAGACCTTGCCATTTTCCGAAATGGAACCGACCGCATCGCGTACAAATCGTTTGCCGGTTCGCGACAGCGACTCCGTTGCCGGCGGCAGGCATTGATTTGCGCGCCCAATTGCCGTCAGTACCTTGGCGGCGTGTCGCTCATCGAACAGCGGCAGCGACAAGGCATTCTTGCCCTCTTCGATCTTGCGTTCGATACACCGCATGAATTCCGACATATTCATCCAGAAGTCATCGCGAACGAGGATCAGGCACTGGATGGTGGCCGAGTCACAATGCCGCAGCGCTTCCGTCAAATCGTGCTGACTGTAGTCCGGACAACGTTCCAGCCATTGTTCGAATTGGTCCAGCACCAGCACCACCTTGCCGTCAACCGCGGGGTCCCGATGCTGGCGAATATTGCGAATGACCGATGGCAGGTCAGGATGTTCGTCATCGAGGTCGGTCAGTGGCTCGAGTTGTGCGGCGAGTGAGGTCGTCAAATCAGGGTTGGTGCAGTCGACATAGTACGCCTTGATCTCATGCGCGAGCCGAGGGATCAGGCCCGCGCGGACAAACGAACTCTTCCCGCATCCCGACGGTCCAAAGATGATTCAGATTGGCACATCGTCGACCCGATCCTCAACACCCAGCCGGGAAATCCAGAACCGGATCGACTCGGGGACGCCCAGTCGATCCGTCGGGCCGGGCAGCAGTTGCAGAAAGAATTCATGATCGTTGGCGTCGTAGGAAGCCAGGCCCTTGGGCACGAAATCGACGATGTCCGAACCGGCCATCGACATAAATCCGGTGACGTCGGCGGCACTCATCGCGGCGGATTGCGAGGCACCAAAGCCGCTGAAAACCGAGCCCTGTGTGGCCGCTGCCGATGCTGCAGTTCCAGGCGTAAACTTTTCGCCCGAATCGTGGCCGGCTTCTCCGTGCTGCGTCTGATAATCCATCGCGGCAGCCTGCAGTTCTTCCAGCAAATCCGGCATCGATTGGTACCGTTCGGTCATCAATTTGCCGAGGCAACGCAAACAGACTCGTTCCAGTTCCTTGCTGACACGATCATTTAGTTGTCTCAGGGGCTTTGGATTCTGGTAACAAATGGTGCGAGTCAGTTCCTTCCGCTCCTCGTTTCGGAAGGGCAAACGGCCAGTCAGCATGTAATACATCGTGACACCGAATGCCCAGATATCGGTGCGTCCGTCGATGCGGTGGTTTTCGCCGCGCATTTGCTCAGGAGCCATGAACACCGGTGTGCCTACCGGACGTTCGTCCTTAAAGTCATCCAGAGTCAGGTCATCGTGCAAGGCCATGCCAAAGTCAACGATATGAATTCCGCCATCGGTATCGATAATGACGTTGCCGGGCTTGAAGTCCCGATGCACAAGGGTTTCACGATGCGCTACCCGCAATGCATCAGCGATCTCAACCAGAAACTGCATGGTCCGCGAGAAGCTGAGTTTTTTCCGCTTCAATACCTCGTACAGCGTTTTGCCTTCGACATATTGCATGACGACGTACGGCACGCCGGCGTCTGTCCTGCCCACGTCATGCACCGTAACGATCGAAGGATGTTCGAGTTTGGCCAGCAAGCGGCCTTCGTTCATAAACCGGTCGACTGCTCCGTCATCCAGGGGACGATCCCACAGCGGAACCTTGATCGCCACCTCGCGTTGTAATTCCGTGTCCACGGCCAGGTAGACCAGACCAAACCCCCCATGCCCCAAACGTTGCTGGACAAGGTAGCGTCCAATCCGAAATGGCAATTCGGGTTCGTTGGCAGGGGTCGCCTCGTCACCAGAATTTCCTTTTCTGGCAGGGACGTGCAATTCCGACTGATCATCGACGATTCCTTGCGAATCGGTGACGTCAGGTCCCACCCAGGGCGAGGATTGTTCGGAATCGGAGAATCTGTTCATGTACCAGCAACCAGGGATAATTGAGAATCCGATTGGCAGGAAGGCGACTGGCAGCCATCGTTCGATACTATCACACTCGATCACCGAATACCAAGGTTTTGCCGTTTCTGTTGGCTTGATCTGCAAATCCGGACCGGTATGTGAACCTCCCGCAATCTAGCCCATCATCCCTGTCAGCGACTCCGGCCATGGGTCGGTCAAAAACATCTAACGAGGTGGTGACGTGAACAAGAAACAACTCATTCGACTGGGAGTGCCAGAGGACTGTGTGCGCGAAGCAGTGGATGCCGTTCAACGCCATGCCAAGTCAAAAACGCCGGAAAGTGAACGACCGAAAAAACTGATCCCGAAAATTCTTGACGCTCCCGAAGTCTATTTGACCAACGAGTCCTGGTGCGATTTTGCGCGGCGGTTGATCCAGTGGCGCAACGAAGACCATCGCGATTCCTCAATTGAATACTGCCAGTGGGGCGAAGATCTCGATAAAAATTCCCGCCAACAAATGGCTAATGCGTGTCGCTTGCCCATGGCCGTTGGTGCTGCATTGATGCCCGATGCCCACAGCGGTTACGGACTTCCCATCGGCGGCGTGTTGGCGCTCAAGGACGCAGTGGTGCCGTACGCGGTCGGTGTCGATATTGCTTGCCGTATGAAAATGACCGTGACCGATTTACCCGTCGAGATTGTCGAGCAGAATAATCCTGCCAAATGTCGCGAACTGGATGCCTCGCTGGAAGAGGGAACGCTTTTCGGAGTCGGCAAGAGCTGGAAGCGCCCGTATCACCACGACGTACTGGATGAAGACTGGTCCATCACGGCCGTCACGCGCGAAGTTCAAGATCGAGCTCGCGAACAATTGGGCAGCAGTGGATCCGGCAACCACTTTGTGGAATGGGGAATTCTGACCCTGCCTGAGAATGAACTGGGTCTGGATGCTGGCCAGTATGTTGCGCTGCTCAGTCACAGCGGCAGCCGTGGTGCGGGCGCGCGGGTTTGTCAGCGATACAGCGACATTGCACGACGCAAACTGCCGGCACGATTTCGCAATGATTCCCAATTGCGGCACCTCGGCTGGCTCAACCTGGAAGATGCGGAAGGCCAGGAGTACTGGGCCGCCATGAACTTGATGGGACAGTACGCCAGCGCGAACCATGCGGTGATTCATCGCAACGTGACGCGGCTGGCCGGCGCTCAGGTTCTGGCTACTGTGGAAAACCATCACAATTTTGCCTGGGAAGAAGTCCACGACGGCCAAACGGTCTTTGTGCACCGCAAGGGCGCGACGCCTGCCGGTGCCGGTGTACTGGGCGTGATTCCAGGGAACATGGCCGACTCGGCGTTTGTGGTTCGTGGCAAGGGTTTGGATGCCAGTTTGCATTCGGCATCACACGGCGCCGGGCGACGAATGTCACGCACCGAAGCCAAACGCCGGTTCCGCTGGGGCGAGTGGCATGATCACCTGAAAAAACATAATGTACGACTACTTTCGGCGGGCCTGGACGAAGTGCCTGGTGCCTACAAGAACATCCACGACGTGATGGCCGCTCAAACTGATCTCGTGGAGGTTGTCGGTGAGTTCATGCCCCGGATCGTCAAGATGTGCGGTGACGGAAGCCGTCCGGAGGATTAATCGTCGGCGCTCTCTGCGCTTCAAATGGTCGGGCACGGAGAGGTGTGCCATTGGCTCAGAGAACCTGAGGATTCGCATTCCCGCCACAATATCCCGATGCGCCACAGGATTTTTCATCACGACATACAAGTCGTTTAATATTGGTCACGTGCGATGCACAATAGCCCGAAGCACAAGCATCGGGTTGCCTCCAGGTACGGCATTGAACCAACGCGTCGGCATGGTCTCAGGCAACCCGAAGTGTCAACGAGGGTCCGGGCATGCATGCCCCTCGCTCACGCATCGGGTTGCCTCGTGTACAACACCGAACCCGTGAATGAGCAAGCCTCCCAGGCAACCCCCATATGATCCGGTCAAAGGACTAACGCCATCAAACGACCCTGCAATACAACGACTTACGTCGACTGACGAAAAATCCTGGCAGCGAGGGAAAAAGCGACCTGACAAAACAAACGCACTTCTAAACATTGGCAGAGCCAGTGCCACCCCGTCGCCAAGCACGGCAAGCGGGAGGGTCACCTGTTTCGTAGGGCTCTGCGTGGAAATTTTATGGCTGTCGTTGAGTTTGACGAAAAAGTCGCGGGGCGACGACATCCGATAGCCTCGGGTTTTAACCCGAGGTTCGATTAGCGGAATTCCCCGAGTCGCGGAGCGACGACATGTGTTTCCAGCTGTGAGATCGCCATAAAATGCCGTCGCTCCGCGACTCGATGTACATTTTATCCTTACACCTACCCGAACTGAAGTCCGGGTCTGGCACATGGCGTCGCTCCGCGACTTCATCCAGTTGGTCAATGGAGGTGATGTTCTATTCGTTCCCCAACACGGACTGCGTCGATCTGGGATACTGGAGCCACGTATTTCGGTGGCATGCACGTTGAAATGGGAGGCAGAACAATGCGTCGAAAAGTCGGAAAACATTTGCTATGCGTTTTTGTGGCCGCAACTGTGATGCCATTGGCATTCGCCAATGGTCAGGATTCGCTTCGCATCATTGAAGTTGGCGATATTGATGCCTATCAAGAGACTGCGGATGATGATGCGGAAACGAAACTGCTGAAGGAGCGAGTGCGCGCCGTTCTCGATGCAATCGATGCAAAGATGCAAAGAGTGATGAACGGAGAAGAAAACGTTATTTTCCTTCTCGAAACTCAGCGTCGTCTGGTTACCGCGCTGCTTGATTTCCACACAGAACCAGAGGAGATCATTTCGATCCTGGAAAAAAACGTCACGTTGGCAAAGGAAATTGAGGCAAATAGAAAAGGGAGAAGCGAAGCGGGACTAAGTCGGCCTGACGACCTTGCCATGGCGCAATACTATCGTGCGACTGCCGAACTGCAACTTCTCCGCGCAAGGAAAAAATACGGCGTTAACAATGACGATTAGCGATGACTGGCAGGGTACTGCCGATGAGATTCATTAGTCACCTTGAAGTTGTTGCCACGGTTGGCTTGTCCAACCGTATCTATTCTGCCCTGCACTGCTGGGCAAGCCGGTTGTGGCACCGACCCGTCAATTGCACCTGACATCCCGTTAGAAGCCGTTTTGAACTGTCGGGGGGGGGGGGGGGGGGGGGGGGGGGGGG
>JBPCVB010000591.1:0-3383 GCA_051010855.1 Pirellulaceae bacterium
GCATATTCCAGGTTGGCCTGGTAGCAGGCTCAATGCTGGTGGCCGGATACGCATCGGCCCAAGTAATTGATTCGACAACAGTGCCTTCCGCTAGCAGTTCGTATTCTTCCCCCGGCACAATTCGCCAGGAAGAAGCTGATCAAGAGGCATTGGCCCGACAAATGGACGAGTTCCATAACCGGCTCAAGGCACTCGAAGAAGGCAATGTCGACAGTTCGATTGTCGGACGCGTGGACGAACTTGAGTCCGGTCTGGAATCGACCGTCGAGGACGTAGGCGTCATCGGTGGCAAGTTCAAGGATTACCTCCGCGCTGGTCACGGCGAATCCAACATCAGGTGGTTCGGTCGTCTGCATGCTGACTGGTGGGCCTATCCCGATGCCGACGCCGACGTCGCCGTACTGGAGAACGGTGATCCGCAAAACCGGCTGTTGTTTCGTCGGGCGCGTTTGGGAGCGGGCGGTGATTTCAACACGAACATGTTCTTCAAATTTGAAGCAGAGTTTGCTGGAGGCAGGCGCGTCAGCTTCCGTGACGCCTACCTCGGCTTCGATCACCTGCCACTGTTCAACACGGTCATCATCGGTAATCACAAGCGTCCTTACGGCCTGGATCACCTGAACAGTAGCCGATACAACGTTTTTATGGAGCGACCATTCATTACCGAGGGGCTCAACCAGGATAATCGTCGACTTGGTATCTCCAGCAACGGATATACTCAGGATCTCGGCTGGAACTGGCGCTATGGCTTGTACAATCAGCAACTGGTTCAGAGCATCGGTGGAAACTACATCGGGGATCACCTGCAGCCTGAATTTGCCGGCCGTGTTGCACGGACCTTTTGGTGGGACGAGTGCTCCAATGGTCGAGGTTATGGCCACTTTGCGTTTTCCGGATCCTACGGGCTGTATGATGCAAATGCCCCGACGAACCTGGGGGATGCACCCAACCAGGCTCGCTATCAGACGCGTGCAGAAGCGCGAACCAGCCAGCGCTGGCTCGATACGGGCATCATTGCCGGGGCCAATGATTTCTACCTGGCTGGGGTTGAATATGTCATGAACGTCGGACCCACGCAGATCGTGGCCGAATACCAGGGCAAGATGGTTGACCGCATTGAGGCGTTTGGACCCACCAACCGCTTCCATGGTGGCTACATCTATGTGTCGTATTTCCTGACCGGCGAACATATGCCGTGGAACCGGCAACGCGGTACGTTGGGTCGCATCCGGCCGTTCGAGAACTTCTTCTCGGTCTGCGACTGCGACGGATTCCTGCAGCGGGGACGAGGTGCATGGCAAATCGCCGCCCGTTACTCCTACGCTGACTTCACCAGTCGTGGCATTGATGGCGGTCGCGGCGAGTCCCTGACCCTCGGATTGAACTGGTACTGGAATCCCTACGCCCGCCTGCAGTTCAACTACGGCTTTGGTCAAATTCGCGGCGGAGCCAGCAACCCCAATACCGCTGGAGTCCCGGTCAATAATGCTGACTACCAAGTCGTCGGTATGCGTTTCATGGTCGACTTCTAGAGCGGTCCTGACAACGAAACCGAACTCAAATCCTCAAGACGAAAACAAAAATCCAGAGACAAGGAAATGGTTGTGAATACTCTATCTCGAATTCTTGTGGGCACTGTTGCCGCCCTGCTGATGTCGATGGGGCAGCCTGTCGATTTGATGCCGGTCGTCGATGCCCAGACCGGTCAGGTTGTGCAACCCGGTTGTGGCTGCGATGGTGGCTCGGGTGACTGTGGCTGTGCCGGCGGCTGCACCGATTGCGGTTGTGCCGGTGGTGGTTGTGCCGGCGGCGGTTGTGCCGGTGGTGGCTGTGGTTGTGGAGCCGGCGGAGGCGGTGGTGGCTGTGGTTGTGGCGGCGGCGCTGGATGTGGCTGTGGCCTGCTGGGGAGAATCCGCAATCGTAATACCCAGTGCCCGGACTGTGCCTATTGCGGTCCACCAGAAGAATTCTGCCAACTCACGTGCGGCCCAACAGTCGAAGTCCGAGAGTGCTTTGAAGTCGACTTTGAGACCATTTGCATTCCCCGCGTTGTGACTCCATGGCGTCAACGGCACCATTGCGAGCCGCAATGTGCTGAGGTGCGCTCGGTCAAGGTACTCAAGACACGAACTTACGAATGCCCCAAATGCACGTGTTCATGGCAAGTCGTCAAACCGCCACTGCCCCAGATTATCGATCAGGCAGCGCCCACCACGACCACTCCTGCGACTGAGGTAAAGCCTCCTGTGATCAATCCCCAGGGACGGGCTCCTGCCAACAACAACTACTACGGCCAGCGCAAGCAGTCGCAGCAGCAGGAACGCCGCCAGGTACCCGGTGAGGCTCTGTGGCGAATGGCGAGCAAGCCTCGCAACACAACGACGCAGCCGCAAGCCAGTCAGACGCGGCAACAGGCCAAACCGGCCCAAACAAGTCCGTCGTACCCGTTGCCCACGCCTTCCCGAAACAGCGAGCTGAACAACTATTTCGGAGGCCGCTAGACACAGGTTGGACGCCGCCAGGCACTCGTGACAAAATCGATTAACAAAAAAAGGACGCTTTCTAGCGGAAAGCGTCCTTTGTTTTTTGTATTGGCTGTAGTCTCTAGATCGGACTTACGAGCAGACCGTACTGACCGACATCAGAGGTCAGTGCAAACTGTTGTCCCGGCGAGGTCAACTGACCCCAAAGGTATTTCAGGTCGACGTCAACTCCCAGTACGCTGAGCGTTTCAACTCGATAGGCACCCCAACCCTGGTTTTCAATCGTAACCGAACCACGGGAAATGCCACCATCGATCGTAAAGTCGACCAGCAGGTTATTGTTCAGCTTGGAGAAGGAAAGGTCTTCCGCAAAGGCGTCCAGACCAAGGAACAGGCCGACATCCAGCGTATCGCGTCCGGCACCGGCCATTTCATTGATCGTGTCGTTGCCATCATTCATTTTGTAGACAAACGTGTCGTTGCCCTGGTTACCGTGCATCATATCGTCACCACCGTAACCTTCGAGTATGTCGTTGCCTCCGTTGCCGGTCAGGTGGTTGACCTGCTCGTTACCGGTTAGCAGATCACCGAACCCGGAACCGATGGCTTCTTCCAACGTGGTGCCAAAGGCGATTCCCAGAAGACCAAAATTTGGACCAATAGCCGAGAACGCTCCCTCGCGCAAATCGATACTTCCGCCCCCCAACTGGTCAGACATGTCGATAATGTCCCAGCCGCCGGTGTCCCAAATGGTATCGACGATGTCAAAACCGCCAAAACCGCCGGAATTGAAATTGGCCATGGGCCAGTAGGCGCTGTTGTACAGATTGTCGCCACTATTAAATGTCTCGTTAGCGCCGTAAATGGACTGCAGCGCAGCGATGTCATACAACCCTGGAC
>JBPCVB010000592.1:0-13827 GCA_051010855.1 Pirellulaceae bacterium
CCATCAAGTCAATTGATACCGGGCCCGCGAATGCAATCGAGGGCGTCGTCGGCGTGTTCACGCAAGCGGATGTCGGAGATCGAAACGTTTTTGGGCCGCTGTTTCATGACGAACCATTTCTGGCGGATCGGGAATTGCTGTATATGGGCCAGCCCGTTGTGCTGGTCGCTGCCGAATCACTCGAGATCGCCCGACGAGCTTGCCAACTCGTCAAAATCGAGACCATTGCAGCCGAGCCCGTCCTGTCGATCGACGAAGCGATAACCCAACAACTCCTCATCGGACCGCGTCGTACGATTCGTCGAGGTGATCCGGATGCCGTGATTTCGGCGGCCACTCATCGATTGTCGGGCGAGTTTCGGTCAGGTGGACAAGAGCAGTTCTATCTTGAATCGCAGGCGGCCGTGGCTTACCCGGGGGAACAGGGCCAGCTGGTCATCCACTCATCGACCCAGCACACCACCGAGATACAGGCAATCGTGGCCGAAGTGCTGGGCCTGTCCCAACATCAGGTTGTGTGTATTTGCAAACGCATGGGCGGTGCTTTTGGCGACAAGGAAACCCAGGCCATGATCCCGGCATTAATGGTGGCCCTGGTGGCTCAGCGAACCGGTCGTGCGGCGCGAATCGTGTACGACAAGGACACCGATATGCATGTCACTGGAAAACGACATCCCTGGTTGGGTCGCTGGCAAGTCGGATTTGAGCCGGACGGTGAAATTACCGGAATGAAAGTCGATTTTTATTCCGATGGTGGAGCAGCGGCCGATCTTTCGACCGCCGTAATGGAACGATCCATGCTGCACGCCGAGAACGCCTACTACATCGAAAACATTGAAATCAGCGGTCAGGTTTGCCGCACGAACTATCCGCCCAACACAGCGTTTCGGGGATTCGGCGGTCCACAGGCGGTTGCGTCAATGGAAAATATTGTGCAGCGAGTCTCCGAGTTCCTGGACACCGATTCCCTCGACATACGACTAAAAAACGTCTACGGCCTGCATGAAAGGAATATCACACCCTACGGCCAGTTTTTCTCAGGCAACCATTTGCCGGAGATCATGAACACACTGGCGAAGACTGCGGACTACAAACAGCGCATGAATGAACTGGCTGCGCGGAATGCTGCTGATCATGCGTATTTACATGGTTGTGCCATGACGCCGGTGAAGTTCGGGATTTCATTCACATCCAAGGCCCTGAATCAGGCCAATGCCCTGGTCAATGTATATACCGATGGCACGATACAGGTTTCCACCGGCGGCACCGAGATGGGACAGGGACTCAACACAAAAATCAGGCAACTCGTTGCCGACGAGTTTGGTATTTCCTGGCCGGACGTTATCGTGATGCCGACATCGACGGAGAAGAGCAACAACACGTCACCCACGGCGGCTTCGGCGGGCACCGATCTCAACGGTGCTGCCGCAGTTGATGCTTGCCGCAAGATAAAACAACGGCTTGCCGATTACGCGGCCCAGGTCTTTTCATCATCCGATGATGGTCTGATTCCGGCAGCCGAGCATATCGTGTTTGCCGACGGACATGTCAGCGACCAGCGGCAACCACATCGCCGCATCGGTTTTGGTGAACTCACCAGTCGTGCACGACTGGAGCGGATCGATCTCGGTGCCAGAGGGTTTTACAAAACACCAGGCGTGGACTTTAACCGCGAAACCGGTCGCGGCAATCCGTTCCTGTATTTCACCCAGGGCGCGGCGGTGTCCCAGGTCAAAATCGACCGCTTCACAGGCGAGCTCTCGGTACCACGAGTTGACCTGCTGATCGATATCGGCAAGTCAATCAACCCGGGAGTCGATATGGGACAGATCACCGGCGGATTTATCCAGGGAATGGGTTGGGCCACGGCCGAATGCCTGGTCTATGACGCGGATGGCCGGCTGCTTTCATACTCTCCCACCACCTACAAGATTCCCGCGATCACGGATGTGCCAGTCGAATTTCGTTGCGAAATGTTTCCCAACGATGACAACTTGCACTGCATAAGACGCAGCAAAGCGGTCGGCGAGCCGCCTTTGCTACTTGGCGTTTCCGTCTGGGCTGCCGTAAAAAACGCCTTGTCCTTTCTTCCGGGTGATGTCGATCCGCACCTGAGTTTGCCGGCGACGGGCGAGGAAATATTGCGCTGCATCACGGAATGTGGTGAAGCGAAAAGCGTGACCAAACAAAAGTCCTGAACATTCGTGCCAAGTTCACTCACTCACTTCGAAACGCTTTCCAAACTCGCGGCGACGGGAACACCGTTTGTTGTCGTGACGATGGTCGAAGCAACGGGCAGCACGCCGCAGGACGCCGGCACCAAAATGCTGGTGGATGATTCCGGGCGCGTGCATGGCACCGTGGGCGGCGGCAAGGTCGAACACCGGGCGATCGAATTTGCGCGGGAGATGCTGGGGGATGAGTCGCGTCATCGTGAGATTGTCGACTGGAACCTGCAACGCGACATCGGGATGACGTGTGGCGGGTTGGTCAAGTTGTTTTTCGAAGTCTACAACCGCGATGACTGGCACATCGTGATTTTTGGAGCCGGCCACGTTGCACAGGCGCTGGTTGAAGTGTTGTTGAAGCTGGATTGTCGAATCACGTGTGTCGATGCGCGTGCGGAATGGATCGACCAATTGACTGAACATGTCCGTCTGAACAAGGTCTGCGTCGACGACATGGCTGCCGAAGCGTCAAAGCTTGTTGCGAGTGACTTTGTAATTTGCATGACGATGGGGCACTCAACCGATCGTCCCGTACTTTCCACTATCTTCAGAAATCAGATCAATCCCGCTTACTTGGGCGTAATTGGCAGCAAGACCAAACGCGGGGCCTTGTTGCGGGACCTCAAGGCGGACGGGATCGATCCGCAAATCGCCGAAGGCTTCCTGTGCCCTGTGGGATTGCCGATCGGTTCCAATCAGCCCGCCGAAATTGCCATCAGCATTGCGGCACAGCTGTTGCAATACCGTGACGAACGTGCGGCTCGGGGCAATTGGTAGCCGAAGTGGTAAATCGTCGTACCAGCCCAAGCCGAATTCTTGAACCGTCTTCAATCGACAAACAACGGCACGAATTCAAATCGGTCGACGTCGAACAAACCCTGGTCGCTGAGTTTGAGTGTGGGGATCACCAACAACGACATAAACGACAGTGTCATGTAGGGTGCCCGAAGCGGGCAACCCAGTTGCTTGACACGCTGGTCAAGCTCACTGTAACGCTGGCCCACCTGTTCACAGGAGTCAGTCGACATCAGACCACCCACCGGCAAGGGCAGGACGTCCGTGTGTCCGTTGGTCGACACCGACAATCCTCCCTGTTCGTTGATCACCGCATTGATCGCTGTGGCTAGATCAGGATCATTTGCTCCGACGGCAACAATGTTGTGTGAATCGTGGGCCACCGAAGAAGCCAAAGCGCCGGTTTGCAAACCAAATCCAGTTACAAACGCCACTGCAGGCTCCGCCGGTTCAAACCGATTGACCACCACAATTTTGAGAACGTCGTTTTCAATATCGGTCGTCGCCAGTCCATCTTCGACGGGTACTCTGCGTGTTAGTTCGTTGGTTAATAGTTGACCGTCAATGGGCTGGATGACGCGAACCCGTGACGATTTTGCGGGGACTTGCAATTCCCCGGCGGAAACGGTCGCTGCCGCAAACCGGTTAAGTGTTTCCGTTTCGACTTGGGGCATCAGGCATTTTCCGTTTTCGGCCATTAGCTGTCCGTCGATATAGGTTTCTGCCACCTGAAACTGGTCCAGATCCTCGACAACGATAAAGTCTGCCGGGTCGCCAATCTGCAACAGGCCGACATTCAGCCCGTAATGCCGAACCGGATTCACACTGGCCACGCGCAACACATTCATCAAGTCCCGGCCGGCCGCCACTGCCCGTGCCGCCAGTTGATTAATGTGACCATGCAGGAATTCGTCCGGATGTTTGTCATCGCTGCACAGCATGCAGGAATCGGGGTACTCGTCGATCAATGACTGCAGGGCGTCGAAGTTGCGGGCGGCGGAGCCTTCACGAATTGCGATCTTGCATCCGGCCTGGATCTTGTCGATCGCTTCTTCGCGGGTGCAACATTCGTGATCCGTGGTGATGCCGGCAGCCACATATCTGGCGGCCTGTTCACCCCGCAATCCGGGTGCATGGCCGTCAACAGGCTTGCCCCGCTGGCGAGCCGCCCGGATTTTCTTCATCACTTCCGGGGAATCGTTCAGCACTCCCGGGAAATCCATCATCTCACTCAGGTATCCAATTCGCGGATCATCCAGAAGTTTGGCAACGGCGGTCGCATCGACGCGTGCGCCAGCGGTCTCGAATTCGGTCGCCGGGACACAGGCCGGCGCGCCAAAAAAGAACTTGAAGTTTGTCAGCGCTGCGTTGCGCAGCATCAGTTCAATCCCCTCCAGTCCGCACACGTTGGCTATTTCGTGAGGATCGGAAACGGTTGCCACCGTGCCATGCGTGACCGCGACGCGGGCAAACTGGCTGGGCAACAGCATGGAGCTTTCCACGTGGATATGCGAGTCGACAAATCCGGGCATCAGGAATTTGTCAGCGCGGTCAACGCGTTCGATAGCGTGAATCACCCCGTGGGAAATCGTGACCGTGGCTGGAAATATTTCGCCACGCACCACGTCGACCAGATTTCGTGTGATTACAAGTTCCATATTTGGCGGGTGTGCCTGCAATTTTCAACCAGATCGGGAACGTGCGTTGTAAACCGTTCTGCCTAACGTGGCGAACTCCCGGAAAGCGGCGCATGCTTCCTCAGCCATCAAACCATCAATAACTTCGATCTCGCGTTGTTCCAATTCGGTTTTCCAGTCCGGATGCACGGGACCCTCGTCGAATCCGGTTAGCTCTTCGATCTGGTGACCGCTGGCTGCGCAAGCGACGGATCGAACCCCCGACCAGACAACCGCACCCAGACACATCGCACAGGGCCGCGCATTGACCACCAGTTGATGATCCGCAATCCCCGTGGCACCCAGGTCGAAGTTGCCGATCGCCTGTTGTGCCAGGGACAAGGCCATGATCTCCGCATGAGCCGACGAGCATTTAGATGGCACCACCAGGTTGACGCCGATGGCGACGATCCTGCCCGAGTCTTTTTCAAACACGCCAGCAGCAAATGGCCCACCGGTATCATGCTCAAAATTCTGGCGGGAAAACTCGATGACCGTCTTCATCCGCTCAGCAACGTCCTTAATCTCGTCGGGAAGCCCGGACTGAAGCTCAACCGCCCATGCAGGCATCGTCAGTTCGATTTTCACGTGAATGTTGACCGGATGGTTGGATGGGGCTGATCGATGTGGGCCTGATTATAGAGCAAACCAGGGTGGAGCGTGATTGGCGAAGTTCGGTCTGTACCCGGATTTAAGTTCGGCTGAATGCCCGTTCCGATGTGCGCTCACTCAATCTCAACTCCCTGATTCAAGAGCTCCTGATAGAACTCGTCGAACCAGAATCCTCGTTCATCAATCTGCATCGTACCCATGTCGCGATAAAGGTTCAGTCGAGTCGTTTCATAATCAAGCCAGACTTCGATCAACTCATCCTGGGCGCGGTTAAGTGACCGCAAGGCATTGTTAATGCTCAGCGCGCGTCGAGAGGCATCGGTTGTCTTTTCGGCCAGATCGAGCTCGCGCGCCGAGTATTGAACGCGGCGGCTTCGTTCCACGATGGTCTTGGCCAGCTGCTCGATGGTGCGAACCGACTGACGTACTTCCAGTTTGATATTGTCGGTGGATCCAACGAAGCTGCGCTTCGCTTGATCGAAGGCAATTTGACTTGAGCGAAAGACGTTTCTTTCGGCGCGGCGGTCCAATGGTGTGTCGAATTGCAGCCCCACGCTGTAACGACTGTCCTCGGCTCGAAAGTCAAACGGGTTGTCGCCGGTCCCGAGTGGTTGCGTATTGACAAGTGCTTCCGCAGCGACGTTCACGTCAGCTTCGAGCAGATCCGCAGCAATCTCGAGCTTTCGCCTCGCGTCCACCACCTGGGCCTGCCGGTTCATCAGGTCCAGCCGGTTTTCAATCGCGAGGTCGACGGCCTCGAAGATGTCGGTATCGATTGGGCGTATCGGGACCAGTTCGACACGGACAATTGTTTGCACAACGCTAAGGCCACGAACCAGTACAAGAATTTGCCGGTTGTGATCATTAAAGGCCTGTTGCAATTGTGGATCGTTAACATCAACTTCGTTCAGGTTCACGTCCTCGACGACCTGCGCGAGTTGTTCAATGTCTGTGCGCACAGCTTGCAGGCGAGCACTCTCTTCTTCAAGGATGCTCGTGAGCTCAACTTGCTCGTCGGGAGTCAACTTGGCGAGGTGTTCGGGCAACAAGGCGTCCAGCTGGGCAAAGTCGTTGGCTACCAGTTCGCCAGCTGCCCGTGCCTGATCCATCAAGAAAGAAAGCTCAGACTTGATTTGGGCAGGTGGGAGTTCCTGTTCACGGACCTGCTGTGCCAACGCTCGTAATCCGTCTTCAAGCTCCAGAATTGTAGGGTCGACAAATTCGAAAGACTCGAGCAACTTGTCCGAAAGAGTTATGTCCATATCAGGTGGAAATCCCAATTGAACCTTGTACTGATCCAATCGGTCGTAAAAAACACGTTCGTCACGATACAAGTCGCCACGCGTGTCGACCAATGTGCTTTTCAGGCTGGCGATATCGAGAGCGTCTGCTCCAGTCGCAATCAAGTCATCGATGATGTACTCGAGTGTACGAACGATGTATTGACGATTGCGTAGTTGCTGCAACTGGAGTAGCACGGGATAGAATCCCACACTCGGTGCACTGCTGGACCCGGCGAGGAATTCAAACCCGCGCAGAAAACGCTGCAGCCCGGCGAACTGACCGCCAGTGATCGTGCTGACGAAAAACTGTTTGCGGAATCTGGCGAAATCCCGTACCGCATACAGGACATTGCGCTCGGTTTGCGTCAGGTCCTCGAGAGCGATTTCCCGACCCGCACCACGAGCCAATGGCTGCACCAGCGAAAACGCCAGCGAAGAGGCAGAAGTCGATCCACCTGGACCCGACAACAGCCAAATCGTATCGTTCACCAGTTCGGCGACCAGTTGAGCTCCTGACGGGAGCAAACGACTGAATCCCAGCGTCGCCGGACCGATCCCGAAGATGGACTCGTCGTCCGGCTGCACCTGGTAGAAGATGCCGGAATTCAATTCGTCAAAGTCGCCAACGAATCCGAATGGCCGCACCTGAAACCGATAGCGCTCAAAGGTCAATGCCAACGCCGCGAGGTACAGGTTTTCGAGTTGTTGCTGGTATTCCCGACTATGAATGAGCGACAATTCGACAGCTTGCGCCAGTGACAGATCGAGGATTTGCGGCTCACCACTCGGATCCATGTCGACCGGTTCGACAAAGTACGCACTCCAGTCCGGGTTCTCCCAAAATGGAGACTCGGGCAAGCGTCGCCAGAGTTTGGCACCACGGATTCCACCCGGACATTCCATGATGAGCTCGGCTGAAGGATCGTCGAGCGGCAGCGGCGGACAGTCGGGGTCGTCGTAATTAAAAAAGCGACTTCGCGTGTCGGGTTGGATGTCGGTTCGAGGCAAATTCCAGCGCGGGTCGCTGGTCTTCGTATTCAGAATGGATGCGACCTGCGAGTCGGCATGTTCGCGATATTTCGCCCGCGTGCAACCGCTGAGAATGAGAGCTGCCAGTAGCACAATGGCCCAGCGCATGTTCACACGCCTCAATGCCAAAATACTGCGTGAGTCTGCTGTCATTCACCCTGCCTCAATAATGAGGCAGGACATTAGCGAAACGCCCTGACAGCGAGAATAGCATGTGTGTCAGCTAGCGGCCAGAAACAGGACGGCGACCTTCACGGGATGCAACTGAATGTCATGTTGATTTGGTATCAGTCACGATCCTTATATCAGCTCGCGCAGGACCAACGGGCGTCGCCACCTGTTGGCAACACCCGTTTGAACTGTAATTGTGAACAACCCCGCCTAACGGCTACCCGTTCGCAACAGCGTCCTGGCGTTCTTTATTTCGCCCAGGTCATCGTGCGTGGGATTGTTCGTGGCTTTCATTCCACCAACGGGCAAGATACCGGGATTAACTTTGAACTCGGCCGAATCCACGGAAAGTTGATAGTCGCCAAAGGTGTTGCAGCTGTAGGATCCAACAACGATCTTGTAGCTTTCACCCAAAACGGCCTGAAACACCAGTTTCGCGTCCTTCCCGTCGCCACTGCTGCGATCGTAGGCGATTAACTCATCGCCCTGTTCGTTGAATACCATCAGGATCGGATCAAACCAGACCGGATCATTCCATGCCACCGCGTTCACTTCTATGAAGTCAGTGGTGTCAGGCGAAAAATCAAAAACATCATAGTCGCCTAGATGGCTTATCGCCGACGGAATCATCTGACCCGCGAAAATCGACAGGGCCATGGCATCGGGATAAACGCCGTGAACGAGATCAAAATTGGCAATATTGGAAACATCATTGGCCACGCTGCGGGTGCCCAGTGTTGATTCCAGCACGCGATAGGAATTCTGGGTTTCCAGCTGGTGGGCGACGAGTTGTGTTTCTCCGAATCCCACAACTTGCTCGTAAGTCCAGGCAGCGGCCCAACCAATGTCTTCTGTCGTCGGTCCCCCGAGCTGGCTGTTGAGAGCCGACAGATCAAATTCCTGGTAGTGCGCCCGTTGATTCATGGCGGAGTAGCTCATGATATCAGACACGCTGCCGCTCAATACGTGCGCGAGGCCAAAGGTATGTCCGGCTTCGTGATTAATCGAACGTGCGATGGCGTCATTCTCATTAGTGTCCCACGCCTCAATGGTCACCCCGTTCGCCGTCTTGTGGGAAACTGGATCGACATAGCCGATATTGAAATCGTCGCTGTTGGGTTGATGAGTGACAGATCGATTCAGGCAAGGGAAGTCGCCATCCGCGTAGGCCCGTTTGTAATTTGTCAGACTATGCCCGCTGTCGGATTCCATATAGACACTGTTGGACAGCTTGTCGCCAATAAAAATCGTAGTGTGACCACTCGATTCGGCCTGCTGACTGTTACCCACGAATCGCTGAACGCTAACGTTGAACGGAGCAAAAGTTTGCGACACATAAAACATGATTTCCTGAATATCACGTTCGCGATCGTCGGTGGTCGCTTCAAAAGCCATGACATGGTCCCATTGCGCCGTTTTGCCCTCGAAATTGAGAAACAACTTCGTCGTATGATCGGGAGGATCGAACAATTCCGCCACTTCCGACAATGACGTGAGGGGCGCGAAAGGATATTGCTGGTCTGCACCGGATTCAAAGTCGTCGACACCTCCTCCAATCGCCTGTGTTTGTCCGCCCCCACCGAGTACCAGCCAGTCGGCCAGTTGAACCAGCCGCGAATCTTCATCGGGAATTGCCAATTCATTTGGCATTGCCATCGACATTGACTGATACAGCTGCAGCGAAGAGCTGTAGACCATTTGTGAGCTGCTCGCTTCGTATTCAGAGAGTTTTTCCGAAGGTGAACCGCTGCTGGTTGACCAGGATTGAGCACAAAGCTGACCGCCAGCCAGTACGATGGCCAGCATGATTAAAATATGCTTGCATGGAGAAAATCGCATGTCTTCCTTTCATGTGTTAGGCGTTTCTCCAGTATCTATGTCGGATCGCACGGTGTTCTTTCAGAAATGAAAGACTCATGATGGACGCTGTCCAACGTTGATTGCCACCTGCGTCGCGGCGTCCAGGTCACCACGTCAGTGCCGCACAAAAGTTGATCGAGAATATCAGCGTCGGGGCGGCCACGTGGGATAGGCGGTGATGACGCGATCATCCTCGACGATCAATTTCAGACGCTTGGTCGTTGGCTTGCCTTGCCGCGCGCCCTGCTGACCGCCCACATAGCCAACTCGCTGCGGCATGTCGATGGTCAGCTCGGTTCGATCGCCCTCCTGTTGGCGACGTACACCGCGGGCGTTGGACTGAACCAGCTGCCATGCCTCGTCCAGCAGTTTGAATACCTCATCCTGGCTGGTTGCATCGAACACGCCGTGTACGGGCCGACCGGAGTCATCCCGGGTATGTCGCATCACGTGGTCGATACGGTGTTCACGTCGCGGTCCCATGGTGTAAACAAGACCGGCTGGCGAGCGATAGCGGTCACGTCCGACTTCCTCCAAGGCAAAACCGCCCGCGGACTTGCCACCGGAATTCCGGTCCGCGGTATTTGGGTTCGTCGGCTGCCCTGCCCTTGCCGCACCATTGTCGGCCGGGCCGCTATCGTCCTTGTCCTTCTCCTCGCCCCGATCGACCAGTGAGGGCAACTCCACACCCAGCCAGCGCTCCAGCGTCGGCTGCGCGAGTACGTACCCGGCGGCCAGCACCAGTAGCGCCACGCACAGGACTTTCTTTTTGGTCAGCCACGGACGTGCTGCGTCTGAACCTTTTGATCTGGTTTTGTTATTCATCGCGTTCGATCCATTCGTCCTTGAATCGCTTAATTTGTTTTCCCCGCACCATGTACGTGGGGATGACCCGGGGCCGCGCAAAGGAGCTGGGGATGTCCATGGATTCGACGGTGGACAACAGGATCTCTTCGGCGCTTTTGAAACGGATTTCGTCATCGGGACCAAAGAAATCGCGTTTGGGTTCCAGCTGCAGTGTTTGCGGAATCCACATCGTCAGCCCGTCATATTTGAGATCACCCAGACCGATCGACGAACTATAACCATAACCGGTGATCCTGGCGTCCGGAGGGACCTGCGACATTACCGTGGCGTTGTCGAATCCTGCCGGTCGCTTGCGACGCCGCGCGGCTGCCAATTGGGAACCGCCGCCACCGGTTCGGGCACGCGACTGGATGGAGAAATCGCTGTTGCTGGAAAGTTTGTATCCCCTGCGTTGAAACTTGGCCTCCAGAATCTCCACCACATCCGGCCCGATATCACGCTCCTCGGTGACCTTGTATTTTTCATGCGTACCGGGAGCCGAGAAATACTGCGAAAGGCTGGCGAGCCAGCGACAGGAAATGGTGACCGGCGTCGAGTTGTCGATACGGACAAGGTCCTGCAAATTGGAATCGATCTCGTCAGCTATTTCATCGTGTGGAAGTGAAATCGTATGCCACGTCAAATTCGGGGCCTCGTCATCCACCAGATATCGCAGGCGACCCGAGCGGTCGACTCCACCATACGTCTTCTGTTGTTCAAAACGGTAATGGCAAAGGGGCGTTTGCAGCGATAGATCGACTACTGTCAGGTACCGCAGCTTCGAATCAACCTCCTCGCGGCTAACGATGGCAAACCGGTCGTTGCTGATCCACTCCACTCCCAGTTTGTGCCGATCCGCGTCGTACGCACTAAAACTGCTAAGGACGCCAAAATGTTTCAGCATGGCGCCCGTTTCGAAATCGTAGACGGTGACGACTTGCGGTGTCGCTTCGATCAACCGTATTCCATCGGGCGACAGCGAGAGTGTACCCAGGCTTTCCGAGTTATGCTCGATCCAGCCGCGTTGCTGGCCCGTGGCCAGGTCAAATGCGGCCAGCCCGCCGCCGACACGCAGAATTACGGTCGATTTGTCGGGAGTGACCAGTGGCCAGCGAGCATTATCGTGCGGCACTGTCCACAGCAGGACGCCGTCGGAAATTCGTACACAACCGGTGACCAGCCGGGCATCCATCGACGTGGTTACGATGAAATGATCGTCGTCGGCAAATTGCATTAATGGAAACTTGCGACGGGAGAATGCAAAGTCATCGGGCGTGATATCCAGTACATGAGTCTTGCGAGCTCGACCCTCATTCATTTCGTACATGGCCACCGAATAAGCCCACGGCCCTCCCTGCGGATCGTTCATCACAAATAACATGCGTGTCATGTCATCGTTGATGACGTTGACGTATTCGGAGACTGGTGTGTTGCGAAATTGACCCACAAGCTGGTGATTGTGCATATCAAATCCGGCACCGCGAACAAAATCCACTCCGTCGTTAGCGCGGAAATGACCGCCGCGGGCGTCAAATACCAACCAGGTGTTGGAATTTTCATTGCGGACCACCGCCACCTGGGCAAAGAAGATTGACTGGTGCTGGTCGTCCTCTTTCCAGTATTCCATGCTGAGGGACTGTGGCGGCAAGGCGTCTTCCAGTGGCCGGGGCTGGGCCTGCATTTGCCAGCCCATATTGGTATCCACATCAATCAATTCTGCGTCGACCGTGTTGACCGCAAGTGTACTTTCACGCCCGGCGTTGGGACGCAAGTTGCCTGCCTGCATGCGACCGACGTATTCCACATCACGCACACTCAAGCGAGTCATTGCAACCTGGATAACGCGTCCGTCCTTCTTCTCAATATGAACCATGCCGTCTTCCAACTTGACGAACTTTGCCTCCACCTCGAATTCGCCGGTCGAGTCACGCCAGGTGCGAAACTCGTCCTGGCCGCAGGCTTGATTAAGGGGCAAGAACCAGCCCAGCAAAAAAAACAGGATCGCAAAGGCCAGCCAACGCGGTTTCATGGATATCCTCTGAAGATTCGATTTCCCTATTCGGCGGGAAGGCCAATTGTAATCAAATTCGTCGACGTTTGCGGCGTCAGGGCATTGGCCGGGGAATCGGGGACCCTGTTATCATGGTGGACCACGCCATGTCAGATTCCTTTTCCAAACAGCCAGCGCCAGCCGTCACCGGACGTGGGACCGCTCTGAATACGCCCAACCGATTCGAGCGGATTCAAATTGAGCCCGAATTCGAGCAGCTAGATGACGAGGACCAGCAGCAGCTCGAACAACGCAAGGTTGCGACCGAGTATTTCATCGACGACAGCCAGTCAGTCGTCAGTCAGAACAATAGTCCAGATCTGCGGTTCAATTTCAGCATTAATCCCTATCGCGGCTGCGCTCACGGATGCAGTTACTGCTACGCGCGGCCTTATCACGAATACCTCGGTTTGTCGGCCGGTTTGGACTTCGAGACAAAAATTTTTGTAAAACCAAATGCACCGGAACTGTTTCGTAAATGGCTGGCGCGCAAGTCATGGGTGTGCGAGCCGGTTAATCTGTCTGGCATTACCGATCCGTACCAACCTGCCGAACGCAAATTCGAAATTACTCGCGGTTGCCTTGAGGTTGCCGCCGCTTGCGGACAACCGCTGTTCCTGATCACCAAGAACGCCATGGTGCTGCGTGATCAGGACATTCTCGCCAAAATGGCCGCCAATAACCTGGTACACGTTGTGATTAGCATCACGTCGCTGGACCCCGGATTGATTCGCATCATGGAACCGCGTACCAGCACGCCGGCTGCGCGGTTAAGGGCGATTGAGCAACTCGCGGAATCGGGAATCCTGGTCATGGTCAACGTCGCGCCCATTATTCCGGGACTCAATGATGAAGAAGTGCCGGCGATCCTCCGCGCCGTGGCTGATGCCGGGGCGACGGCTGCCAGTTACGTCATGCTGCGGCTGAATGGTCCGGTGGAACCGATCTTCATGGACTGGGTCGAACGACACTTTCCGGCGCGACGCGAACGGATCGAGAATGGTGTACGCAGCATGCGCGAAGGGAAACTGGCCAGCAGCGAGTTTTTTGATCGCATGAAGGGCACTGGCGTACTGGCCGCGACAATCCGGGACAGCTTCAAAAAGTTCGCTCGTCATTTCGGTTTGGCGGCGAAGGTCGAACCGTTGACGACCGATCTGTTTGAACGACCATCGGACAACGCAGCGCAGAAACGACTGTTTTGATTTGATTGATACTACGTAGTGGTGGGTTTCCACCACCATTTTGGTCTCCCCGGGGGCGGAAAACAACACTCC
>JBPCVB010000593.1:0-11810 GCA_051010855.1 Pirellulaceae bacterium
AAATAATTCAGCAGGCGTGCCGAACCAACCACGTCGTCTTTTAGCGCGCCCTCTGGTCGCGCTCCCTGGAATGATATCGGTTGCAAAGGTGTCGATTTTGGTGGTGCAAAGAGCTTTGTCACCAAAGTGACAAATCCGTAAATCGCCAGGAAGGCGACAAACAGCACCAGTCCAAATAGTAGTAAAAGCACATCCATCATGAAGTGCAGAGGCGAATGGCACGGATGAAGCTATTTCTTGCGGGCAA
Source organism: Pirellulaceae bacterium (assembly GCA_051010855.1). Taxonomy (GTDB): domain Bacteria; phylum Planctomycetota; class Planctomycetia; order Pirellulales; family Pirellulaceae; genus CAJQPP01. Next base: position 248 of record JBPCVB010000593.1, read on the forward strand.
GCTGGAGGCATGCACCGAGGTATCCGCTTCATTCTGCCTGGGCAAACGAATACCCGATATCCAGCCTAATTCAGTTTGAGCCTTGCTCCAACAAATCATCTGAATCGAGACGAAAAAAGACACTGCGGGCGAATCCGGCAGTCGGTTGGCCCGCGGGCTGCAGCCGCCCTGATATCAAACACGGTACAACGTCAGGGCTTCCCGCGCTTTTCGCTACTCGGAAATGATCCAAAAGCTAAAACTTGTGACGCAATTCCAGGCGTGCGCCGTGAATATCCCTGGCGTCACGCAGCAGTCCGTACATGACGTCGGTTCGAATTAGCCACGAATTGGTGATTGGGATCTGGTAACGGGCACCCATTCCGTACTGGTCGGCCAGAATATTTCGGGTGGCGTCGTTGCCTCGCGTTTGCACTGCGGCGATTTCCAAAATTAGTTGCTGGTCAAAATTGGGTGTGAGTATGTTCAGACCCAGCGCCCCACCCCACGTATCGTTGGCCGTATCGTCGAGTGTGGGGAATCCGGTCATGCCGTCGGTTTCGAACAAAATGCCAGTGTTACGCAGGATGCCACCTGCCTGAACAGCTCGCGCCGCCGATTGCGGTCGGTCAAATCCGGCAAACAGATTGAAATAGGGCACAAAGGACTGGGGTCGCGATGTGATCAGCGAGTTTTCCAGCAGGACCAGCGCGCCGTCAGCTGTGTTGGGACCACCCGTCGTTTGTTGCCCGGCATTAACGATCACGCGAAGAGAATTGGAGATGAATCGACCGTAACGTCGCGTGTAAGCCAGGGCGATGTTGTGGTAGCTTCGGTTACGGGAACGATCGCGGTCTTCCAAAAAGGCATAATCGATTTCAAAGTATCCCCCGCAAGCCTCGATCCAGGTCAGCACCCCGTACATTTTCGCGGCATTGTTGTTGCCCTCAAATGCCGGACTGTCGATGTCGTCAAAGGCGGCCACAAAGGTAATGTCCATATTCGAGATATCGAGCTTGGGACTGTTACGAGCCGGTATCGTGGCGGCCACACCCAGGACGGCATCCTCCATCCACACGCCGTTCTGGATAAGCAAGGGCGTCAACCCCAGCGCGAACGGCAGATCAAAAGGCAACGTTTGGCCAACGGCTCCGCCGGTAATCGCGCCGAGATCACCCTCGAACATGCCAAACACAATATCCGCATTGGCCTCGGAGACAACGACATCTTCGTCCAGCAGCCAACGTGTATTGCGGTTGTTGCGATCCAGCGGCGCCATGAACATCGTAAAGCGTTCGGTGGCGGTTAATCGCAAGTCGAAATTCAGATTCAATTCAGTTGCGAACTGGCTGGTGGAATCGCCATCGGCCAACCGGTTATTCGCATAAGCTGTGCGAAAGTCTCCGTAGACGAGGAATTGTGGCAGCAGCAAATTGTGCCGCCCCAAAATCGCGCCTCCTGGTTTGAGCTGCCCCAGCTGGTACCAGGGTTTGCCGAGTTCGACCAGCGGTCGGCGGTTGGCATTGAGTGTTTTGCCCTCGTATACCCACATCTCGTGTCCCGCGTCGTAGGGTATCTGCGGGTCTTCCGGTGTCGGCCCAAAATCGAACAGTTGAGGTTCAATAGGTGTCCCGTGACGATCCGTCCGTGGCACCAAATTTTCGGCGTGGTCACCAAATTTTGGCTGCGCCGCCAGCGTAAATTCCGTCGTGCCAACCTGCTTGTTGGTAGTTGGGTTCGCTTCGGGTCGCGGCTCAGGAGATTTCGCAGTACCGACCAATTGCGTGGGCACCGGCAAATTGCGTGACTCACCTGATGTGGTCGATGGCCAGATATCCTGACCAAGCGCAGATCCCCCGCCGAGCAACGTCGCGAAGACGATGCCGACAACGATGCGTCGAATTGCCGATGTCGCGGGTTTCACTAAACGTAGCTATTTAACTTCAAAGATCACGGACTGTACGTGCGCGTCAACGATCCACTCGTTCATCATGCGAATCATCTCGGGCGTAGCGTCGACAAACTTCATAAAGTAAATCGGTTCGGCGCGACTACGCAGCCGGACACTCAATCGATAGGTCCCCGGTTGCTGGATCAACGCCGCCGGGATCACATATTTGGCCTTGCGCTGACCCAGGGGCGGAATCGAATGGGCTTCCATGCGAATAAACGGAGGGTGGTTCAGTACGGAAACGGGTTGCGGGGCAGGACGAATAAAGGGCAATTGGTCGAAATCAAAATTGATGGGCAGGTACATTTCCCGGTCGGTGCCCTTGACGTTGCTGGTGAGGAATTTTGTCTGCAAGTTAAACAGCTGCTTGTCGAGCGGAACGCGGCGTTCCAGCACGTCCTGCGAGTGCAAATCGGCAAGGTCGCCGACGGAATCGAGATAACCGCTTTCCCACAGTCGATTGCCGTCTGGCCCGACCAACACGACGTTGAGCCACAACTGCGGCTGGGCACCCAGCGAGCCACTGGGCAGATTGTGTCCAGGGTTGGTGTTGGTGACGCAATAATGAAATCGCAAGGCCTGGCCAGCGGCGGGATCGTGCTGAAAAAACGGCCCGTCGAGCTGCGAACCGTTCTCCATCACCTGTCGCCGAATGTCACGCTTGAATTCCAGCTTGTTGAGATTCTCCGTGATGATGTCCCGCGCATCCATACGATCGTCCGGCTCGGCCCAGGCGGACGGGAACAAAGGACTGATCTGGCCGTCCGCGACCGCATCTTCAAACGCTTCGGTCCCCCAACCGGCTCGCCAGTCGAATTGCAACCAGTCGTTGAAGCGCCAACGATCCGCTTTCTGGTTTTGCGGAAATACGCCCGGGTGAGCCACTGAGTAACCGGGACCGTAGAACATGTGATTGGAGTGTTTGCGTTCCGGCGTTACGGCCTTGCCATCAACGACCGCGGCCGGGCCTACCGAATACCCGTCTGCACGGCCGGGCACGATTCCCATATGGCATTCCTGGCAGGTGATGCCCTCTCGCCAGGCTGGTGAGGCCCGGTACTGGTCCCACACCACTTCCAGTTTGATCCCCGGCTGTACGGCGACCTGGTGGCAGGACATGCAAAAGTCGCTCTGCGACAGCTGTTCAAACTCGATGGCCCGCCGGTGCATGGGCTGACCCGGTCCCTGGTCGGACGGATCTGTCTTGACCTTGAAATAGTCCGCATATTTGGCGGCAATCTGCGAGCCGAGTTGCCCCGAGCCACTGTAGACCGGATCGTGAATATCGCCAGGCTCAATGCGGCGTTCGCCATTGGTCTTGGTGTAGTTTTCCTTCACACGATGGCACGCAATACAGGTAACCCCTTCGCGAAACACACGCGGCCCGTCCCAGATCGACTGATCGCGACGCAGTCCAACCGTCGTGGCCACGGGGGCGTGACAACGCATACAAAAATATCCGATCGTGCCCTGGGTCAACTCGTTTATTTTGTCCTCAAACCGATGGAACATCGGAGACACTGCAGAATAGGCATGACTCGAGCTGGCCCATTCGTCAAAGATCTGCTCGTGACATTTGGCACACTGGGTGGCAGATGGAAATTGCGATTCCTGAAAGACCTCCGCGTGTGGATCAAAACAGTCTGGCTGCCCGGCTGCGCCGGATGCGTGATGGGCGACGTCAACGCGATCTGCCGTGGCCCGTGCGTGCGGGTTGTAATCGTCGAAGTTCACGTTTTGCACCACTGAATCACTTGCCGCATCCTCGGGCAAGGATGAAATGTGGCTGGCCGTGGCTTCGTGCCGTGGGGCCGATTGGCTGGACTCATGGATAGCCCGTGCGAACCGGGGATCTTCAATCAACTGCCGAACTGCTTCGATCTCGCTGGCCCGCATGGCGTCGGATTCACCGCCCGGGCCGAGATTCAGCCCCGGCAGTCCCGACAGGCAGGCATCGGGTAACTGTGACGACGACGCCCTTTGCGACGGTGCATCCGCCGCCGTTCGCTCGTAGATCTGTCCGAAGTGGTTGCGGATGAACGACTCAATTTCGGCAAACGTTGATTCGCGATCGTCCTTATTCTGGATCTCGCTGTAGGCGCTACGCTGCCAGCTAGTAAGGGAGTCATTCGATGCTGACCGCTGTTGGACAGCCGAGGCTCCGAGAATCCCCACGACCAACAGAGCCAACAGGCCCAGGATTTTGAAAGATGTATGCATGGACAACGACTCTTACACGGATGAAATTTGCCATGTTCGCGCAGGGCACCGTGTTATCGGAATCGTCCTGATCCGCCCGGAAATTCAGCAAATCCTGTAAACCGGACGCAGTCGGCAGGTTTTGCTGAGTTTCTCCAGTTTGCCAACGGACCGGGGTACGGCCGGTTCGGGCACCCTGGGGCCGGTTGTTGGAGGTCTGTCATCCGGAATTGGTGAAAATCTGACTCGGGACCTGGGCAGGTCGGAGTGCGTGCCGCGGCCCGGAAATTCACGGGTTTTTGCTGAGTTTTGCCACTTGTAGAAAAGTGACATCAGGCCGTATACTGATTCGCTTTCCAAAAACTGGCACATTAACTGCTGTCGAGCTGCCCGATGAAAGTCCGCGCTAGCGTAAAACGCGTCTGCGAAAACTGCAAAGTCGTCCGTCGCAAGGGACGAGTTTACATCATTTGCACAAATCCGCGACACAAGCAACGGCAAGGCTAATTGCCTGCCTGGCTGGCGCTGTCGAAATGTATTTCGATCGCACGGAAGAGCCGAACTCCGGCTTCCCCTGCAGCCTGGTTGAAACCAACCCGCCCTTGCGCAATGCAGGGGAGTGAGTATTAGACAAGAACGGAGACCAGAACATGCCGCGTTTGCTCGGTGTGGATATTCCAAACGACAAGAAGGCAGTGATCTCACTGACCTACCTGTATGGTGTTGGACCGCAAACGGCTCGCGATCTGTGCTTCAAGGCCGGGATCGATCCGGACAAGAAGGCCCGCGATTTAACTGACGAGGAAATCAGTGGTCTGGCCAAGATCATTGAACGGGACTACGTCGTGGAAGGTCCTTTACGTCGTCAGCTGCAGCAAAGTATCAACCGGCTGCGCGATATCAAGTGTTATCGCGGCATGCGGCACCGGCTGGGACTTCCCGTTCGGGGTCAGCGAACCAAGACCAATGCCCGCACACGCAAGGGCCCCAAGAAAACTGTGGCTGGCAAGAAGGGTGTTAAGGACCTGCGTTAATCATCCGCGGGATTCGGACGTTCAACGATAATCACATTGATGTGGAGTAGATTGCCAAGTGGCAAAAGTCAAGAAACGAAAAGTCAAACGTAACGTGACGATGGGCGTCGCTCATATCAACGCCACGTTCAACAACACCACCGTGACCATTACCGATACCAAGGGTGATGCGTTGTGCTGGGCCAGTGCCGGAACGTGTGGCTTCAAGGGAAGCCGCAAGAGTACACCGTTTGCCGGTCAATGTGCCTCGCAACAAGTGGCCGAAAAGGCCATCAAAATGGGCATGAAGGAGGTCGAGGTGCGGGTCAAGGGACCTGGCAGTGGGCGTGAAAGCGCCATCACCGCACTGCAGGCGGCCGGCCTGAATGTCAAAACGATTGAGGATTGCACACCAATTCCTCACAACGGGTGTCGCCCCCGCAAAAAGCGACGCGTTTAGGCCACTGGCCCCGGGTCGTCACTCGTACCTCAATGAAGCAGGAGCACAGCTGCCGGCTTCCTAAGTTACGGGTTGCAAATACTGACCCGAATCAACTTGCGAACAGAGACCTCCCTGCTGAAAAACTTTCCTGCGGCAACGCAAAACGGAGATATCAATGCATATTCGATGGCGTGGATTGGAACTTCCCAGTGTTGTGGAATGCGATAGCCGGACCCTGAGGTCCACCTACGGCAAATTCCAGGCAGAACCCTTTGAGCGTGGTTTTGGTACCACGATCGGCAACAGTCTGCGACGGATCCTGCTTTCCAGTCTGGAAGGTAGTGCCGTGACCCAAATCAAGATTCGTGGTGCCAACCACGAGTTTTCATCGATTCCCGGTGTGCTGGAAGATGTCACCGATATCGTACTTAATGTTAAATCGCTGGTCGTCAAAAACCTGTCGGACCAGATGAAGGTCATTACGGTCGAGAAAAACACGGCCGGTCCGATCACCGGCGCCGACATTCAAACTGGCGGCGAGATCGAGGTAATCAATTCCGATCATGTGCTGGCCACGCTGACTGACGACACTGATTTCATGATGGAAATGGTTGTGGAAAATGGTCGGGGATATGTGCCGTCGACTGAACACAGCTCGCGTGACCACGAGATTGGGATCATTCCCATCGATGCGGTTTACAGCCCGGTAACTCGCGTACGTTACGATGTTGAAGAAACGCGTGTCGGTCAGAAAACCAACTATGACAAACTGACCATGGAAATCTGGACGGATGGTTCAGTCCACCCGGAAATGGCGCTCGTCGAGTCCGCCAAGATCTTCCGCAAGCACCTGAATCCGTTCGTGCAATACTCCGAACTGGGTTCCAAGGTATTTTCACGACCCAAAACCGCGAGCGGCATGGATGCAGCCCAGGAAGCCAAATTGAATATTCCTGTTCATGAGCTGAACTTCAGCGTGCGGGCCAAGAACTGTCTGGATCACGAAGGTATTGCAACCGTTCGCGAACTGGTCATCCGGACCGAAGATCAGCTGATGGAAATTCGCAACTTCGGCGATACGACGCTTACCGAAATACAGGAAAAACTCAGGGAACTTGGTTTGCGGCTGGGCATGAAGGTGCCTCCCGCCACCATGATCACTTAATCAACCGCCGGTTCCCGGGCTGAACCCGTAACCAATCCCCAAAGATCAACAAACTGCTGGATCCTTGTCATGAGACATCGACGCAAAGGACGTACACTTGGTCGCAGCCCCAGCCACCGCAAGGCCTTGCTGCGCAATCTGGCTTGCAGCATGATCCTGACCGAGCGTGACGAAATGTTTTACGAAGGTCTGATGCAACCCGACGGCAAGACGGTCGTCCATCCTCCGCGCAAGGGCCGGATCGTAACCACCTTGCACAAGGCCAAGGAAGTCCGACCCCTGGTCGAAAAATGCATCACCATCGCCAGGAAAGCGCTGCCTCACGAAGAGCGGGCTCAGGAATTCGCTTCGACCGCCGAGCGAAATACTGAAGAATGGCGTCAATGGCGAAACAGTGACCAGTGGCAACAATGGACCGCCGCTATGGCTCCAGCCGTCAACGCTCGCCGTCGTGCATTCCAGATCCTTCGCGACAAGGAAGCGGTCAGCATCCTGTTTGAAGATATCGCTCCCCGGTTTTCCGATCGTCCCGGCGGATACACCCGGATTTTACGCCTGGCCAAGCCGCGAGTTGGTGACGCCGGCGTTCGAGCCATTCTCGAATTCGTTGGCGAAAACGACCGGGTGAAAACCCGCAAGGCTGAAAAGCCTGCGTTTGCCGACGATGAAACCGCGGTCAGTGACGAAGCCGTTGCCGACGAGGCTGCGGACGAAGAAAACGTCGAGGACGAAGCCGTATCCGACGAGCCAGTAGCTGAATCTGATACGGACGCTGACAAGGACTAGTCCGGCCGCTTCATCGAATCGAGTCGCTAAACAACTCGGCAGGCGTGCGAGCTCATCGCACGCCTTTTTTAATTCGGTAGTCATCCGGATTACGTTGCGTGCTCGGGTGCAACTGCCACGCACCCACTACCAGATTCAGACGATAGCCTTCCAGGGCCGTCGATGTCCCGGCGCCGAAGGCGGGATGTTCAGATCGATCGCTGTCTCTAGGCCGCTCGGCGCTTGCCCAAGGACTGCTCCCGGCCGCGGAGAAACCCGTTGCGGCGTGCAAACGCCATCTCCAGCAAACTGGTAGCTGGCCGACCGTGAAGCCGCATCAGGTGTGTGAACTCGTAAACCTCGTATCCGAAATCGGCCATCATCGCGACAAGCTCGCTGAAACTGCTCCAGCCCGGAGGTGGATCGATCAGCGGCGCTTCCAGCAAAAACAGCTCGGTGTGCCCAATCAGGCGAGAAGCACCGCGCATGATCCGGGCCTCCATCCCTTCGGCATCGATCTTGACCATATCAGGGATCAGATTGAGCTCCTGCTGAACCAGATGGTCGAGTGTAAACACCGGTACTTCCCGCGTAGGCCAATCGTGTTGCCGGGCGTTTTTTGGGGCATGCAAGAAACCGCTGGAAACAGTATCTGGCGTAACGCACAGGGTCAATTTGCCGACAAAATCGGAAACGCCTGCCGTTATGATTCGGGCCTGAGGGCAACGACGCTGGAATCCATCCAGATGATGCTTCATTTCCTGCTGAGGCTCGATCAACGTGAATCCGGCCTGCGGAAACACGCGATGCGCCTTCTGGCTCCACGAGCCTCGATTAGCCCCCACATCAACAATATGGTTGGGACAGAACCCTTGCGCGGACAGCTGACACAAAAAAGCCGTCAGGCTGGCTTTGGGCAGGCTGTTGCGGCGCACCAGTCGCAGCGCGAACTTGTTCCACCAGGGATGCCTGGCTTGCTGGGTCGACATGAATTACAACGGGATGCGGGTGCCGGAATCGGGAATGTCCAGCTCCCAAATGCGGGATAATTTGCCAGTAAACTGGCATACTGTTTGTGCACATCGGTTTACCGATCGCTGTGACTTTAACGATTGCCCGGACATTGGCGGCGTTTCGCGTTCTCCAATCCCGCTAGCTGCCTGATTGAGCACCGCGAACAACCGCCCTAGAATCGCACTCCAAGTCGGGCGCGCGCACTACGCGAGCCGAGTGATCAGGGGACCCGAAGCGTTAGCGAGGGGCGGCATGACTGGCCTATCCTCCCTCGCTAACGCTGCGGGTTGCCTTGTTGTGTAACCGACCTCCGGGCGGTGAAGCAGCACGATTTTGACTGCCTCTCAGCATACGCCGGATCGATAATCCTCATCCATCGAACCACAGGAAAACTCCGTGGCCATATTTGGCAAGAAAAAACGACTCGTCGACTACGCCAGCTGTGCAGGCTGAGCGGGCAAGCTGCCTCAAGAAGGCATCGCACAGGTCGTGCGAAATCTACCTACATTTCATGATCCGAATCTCATCGTCGGTGCCGAGGGCTTCAGTGATGCGGCCGTTTACCAGCTGCGCGATGATCTGCTGATCGTTCAGTCGCTGGACTTCTTTCCGCCGCTGGTCGACGATCCGTTTACATTTGGCCAGATTGCCGCCGCAAACTCGTTGAGCGATATCTACGCCATGGGTGCCCGCCCGACGATCGTGCTGAATATCGTCGGGTTTCCGGATGACAAACTGGACCTGGAAATTCTTGGCGAGATTCTCAATGGCGGAGCGGACCGCGTGCAATTGGCTGGTGCCGTGGTCGGCGGCGGACACTCCGTTCGCGATATGGAAATCAAATTTGGCATGTCCGTCACGGGCGTTGTCGAACCAGCGAATCTGCTAACCAACAGTAAAGCCCGGCCGGGCGATGTGCTCGTTCTGACCAAGGCGTTGGGCACTGGATTTATCACGACGGCCTTCAAGGCAGGCAAATGTGGCGACGATGTATTGGCGCCGGCTGTGGCAGGTATGATCCAGCTCAACAAGGCCGGTAGCGAAGCCGCCGTTGCATGCGGTGCCAGCGCATCAACCGACATCACCGGGTTCGGTCTGGCCGGCCATGCCAATGAAATGGCCCAGGCCAGCGGTGTAACTATTCGACTGGAAACGGATCAGTTGCCGTTGTTACCGGGCGCCGAGGAATTGGCTCGGCGTGGCAACAAGACGCGGGCCAGTGCCACAAATCGGCAATTCGCCGAACCCTCGATGCGTATCGAGGCCTCGGCGGACACGACGTTGCAGGAGTTTGCGTTTGACGCACAAACTTCCGGTGGCCTGCTGATCAGTATCAACGCCGATCGCGCCGATCAACTGGTTAGTCAAGCACGTGATGGCGGTGCCGAAACTTCCTGTATAGTGGGCCAGGTGCGGGAGCAGGAAGATGTTTCGCTGATTCTGGCGTGACGGACACGACTCGCCGCTCAGTTTTCCAGGGAACGCCACAGATACCAGCTGGCTACCGATGCATAGGGTCGCCACGGCTGCGCGATTTTCTCAATTCGTCCGGCATCGGGCAGCTTGCGCAGGTTGTAGGCCTTGTGGATTGCCGTGCGGACGCCGAGGTCATCAACGGGCAGCACGTCCAGCCGACCGAGTGTGAAGATCAGAAACATCTGCGCCGTCCAGCGACCAATGCCCTTGATCTGGGTCAACTCCGCGATCACTTCGTCATCGTTTTTGCGACCCAGCGTATTTAACTGCACCTCACCTGCCAGGACACGCACAGACAGATCCTTCAGGTAAGTCCCCTTTTGCCTGGATACGCCGACATCGCGAAGTTGTTCCAGGCTGCGTTGATCGATGCTTTCCGCCGTTAACTTGTCCGGCTCCAGGCTCGCTACCAACCTGTCCCAAATCGACCGGGCAGCCTTGCCGGATATCTGCTGGGCCACAATCGCGCCGGCCAGCGAACCAAACCGGTCGCGTCGCGTTTTGGCCGTAAAGGGGCCCACGTGTTGTACGATCTCACGCATCACCGGGTCACAGCGACGCAGGTGATTACGGGCTTCGCGGATATGTTGAGCGACAAATGGCATTGATGGAGTCCGTACGAAAGTGCCCGGTACAGGATAGTCTGTCCGGGTTGAGGTCGTGAAGATCCCGTCTGTCGTATAGGGCTTGCGGTTAAACGAGCCCGCTTTTTTTCTTATGATGCCCGCATGATTTATCACGACGCCACGGAACGACAACGACTGATGCGGCTCGATCAGCAGGCACTGGTTGAGTACCAGCTGGGTCGATTGAACCAGCTGCTGGACGCCATCCTGCCGGACAACCAGTTCTACGCGGGAAAACTGAGGCACCAGCCGCATCGCCTGGAATCAATCGAGCAACTGGAATCACTTCCATTTACGTTCAAGGAAGAACTGGTTGCCGGCGCCATTGACTCGCGTTTTGCCGCCAATCTGACCTGGGACCCTTCGCGCTACGTACGCTTGCATCGCACTTCGGGAACGCGTGGCAGGCCGCTGATCGTGCTGGACACGACCGAGGACTGGCATTGGTGGATGAACTGTTGGCAATACGTACTGGATTCCGGCGAGATCACCGACCAGGATCGCGTGCTGATGGCGTTTTCATTCGGGCCGTTTATCGGGTTTTGGAGCGCTTACGACGCGGTTATCCATCGACAAGCTCTGGTTGCGCCCGCCGGCGCGCTCAGCACTCTGGCCCGGATCGAATTACTGCGCACAATCGAGGCCACCGCCGTTTTTTGCACGCCAAGCTACGCACTTCACATGGCCGAAGTGGCTGCCGACAACCAGACAAACCTCGCCGACACCACTGTGGAAAAGATTGTGGTCGCTGGCGAGCCGGGTGGTTCAGTACCGGAACTCCGCCAGCGCATCGAAACCGCGTGGAACGCCCGGGTGGTCGATCACGCCGGCGCCAGCGAAGTCGGCCCGTGGGGATTCGCTGACCCGAACGGTAACGGCATATACGTCAATGAGTCGGAGTTCATTGCCGAGTTTTTTTCACTGCAATCCGGT
>JBPCVB010000594.1:0-4486 GCA_051010855.1 Pirellulaceae bacterium
AGATGGCAAAAAACGTACCTTGTTCAGGAAGGCCAGAACGGTAGATTGCCAGCTTTGCCGTGTTTAACATCGATCTTGGCCATAGCCACAAACTCCGCTCTCCAGGTGCTCGATCACAGTATCCTCACGGCGAATCCGTTCGCCGGAGGCCATTATCATGATTTCAAGTTGCCAGGTGGTAATCACCGGCGTCGGCATAATCAGCCCGCTCGGGCTTAATCGAGAATCGCTCTGGAGTTCATTGCTGCAGCGTCAATCTGGCGTGCGCGTACGTGAAGAGTTCGCCGAGTGCACGCATCCGTTCCGGATTTGCTCCCCGGTGCACAATTTCGAACCGCGTGAATTCGTTCGGCCGCGCAAAAGTCTCAAGGTCATGTGCCGACCGATTCAGTTTGGCTTCGCGGCCTCGACCCTGGCAACGGATTCGGCCAATATCAACGAGCAAATCGATCCCGAGCGTTTTTCAACCGTTTTCGGAACCGAAGCCTTCTACGCCGACCCCACTGAGGTCGCCTTGGTGTTTCGCAAGTGCATGGTCAATCGGTGCTACGACCATGATCGCTGGGGCGACTACGCCATGCGCGAAATTGAGCCTCTGTGGATGCTCAAATATCTGCCCAATATGGTGGCGTCCCATCTTTCAATTGCCTGCGACGCTCGTGGGCCCAGCAATACAATTTGTCAGTCGGAAGCGTCAAGTTTGCTGGCGATGATCGAAGCGTGTGATCTGATTCAACGAGGTGCTGCCGACGCTGTGGTAACCGGAGGGACCGGTTCCCTGATGACAACCACAGGGATTATCTATCGCGGCACCGATCGCCTCAGCAAACGAATCATGGATCCGGAAAAAGCCAGTCGCCCGTTTGATGCCGCTCGCGATGGAATGGTCGTTGGCGAAGGATCGGGTGCGTTTGTCCTGGAACGGGAAGATTTTGCCAAAGCTCGAGGCGCCAGACCACTTGCCCGAATACTCGGCTTTGCCCGCAGCTTCTATCCTCCAGACAACGGTTTTGCAGATGCGATTGCACACAACATGAATCTGGCATTGGATCGTGCCGGGGTATCAGCCAACGACATTGGGCATATTAATGCCCAGGGCTGCAGCACGCAGGAAGACGATGTCATCGAGGCCCAGGCAATCGAAAAGGTGTTCGGTGACACGCCGGTCATCGCGCCGACCAGCAACCTCGGCAACCTTGGGCCGGGTGCCGGAGCCGTTGAACTGGCAGCTAGCATAGAAGCCTGCCACCATGGCGTATTGCCACCCGTTCTCAACCTCGACAAACAGGATCGTGAGTGCCCGATCAACCTGGTTACCGAGGATGGCACCACGTCGAACAAACCGCTGGGTTTGAGTACTAACTTCACCGAAACTGGACAGATTACCAGCATCATTATCGGTACCTAGTCGTCACTGGATCCCAATCGTTGGTGCTGGCATTGTTTGCCAGTGAGAAGTGGTGGCACGAGACGAATCTGTCTCGATTTCTATTTTTGAATCACGGGCGATTGGTTAAAAACCAGCTTCTCTGATTTGCCACACGTACCGAAAGACTCGGAATTCGCTCTTTTCTTACCCGCGAAGATCGGCGAAGGATTCACCTTGATGCATAAGACCCGCAACACTGTTCTCCCCATTTTGGTTGGCCTGTTTGTGCTGCCAGCATTTTTGACGGCCGACATCGTCAAATCGGGATTAGGTGGCAATATTCCTGATAACAACGCTGGTGGCGTTTCATTCTCGGCGGAAGTTGCCGAGGACGAAATGGTTGAAGGCGTTCTATTGCAGCTTAATGGTTTTAACCACACCTGGGTGGGCGACCTGGTTATTACATTGACCGGACCAGACGGTTCGGTGGCAACCATCATGAACCGGACAGGCACCGGATTTTTGAACGACAGTTCCAATCTGACGGCGTTCACCCAGAGCGGCCCCCCGTCCGCATACATTTTTGATGACGACGCAACGGGTGACTGGTGGGCGGAAGCAGCGTTGGGCGGAACGAATTACGAAATGCGGCCGGGCCCCTATCGTCCTTCGGATGACAGCGGACTATTCGCCAGCATGAACGCCCAGTTCGCCAACAAATCATCACAGGGGACGTGGACTTTAACCGTATCCGATAACCTCGGCGGCGACACAGGTGCCCTGGAGACCTGGGATCTGACGCTGATTACCAGCGAAGTCGTCCCCGAGCCCGGTACAACGTTATTGCTGGCGTCCTGTGTCGGCTGTCTTGTGTTGGTGCGCCGGAAACGACGGACGATTGTCGACTACCAGAGGCACGACACATTCTAAAGGATCAGCATGGCATCGCCGTAGCTGAAGAATCGGTATTTCTGCTCGATAGCCTGTCGGTAGGCTTCCACCATTAGCTCATTGCCTCCAAAGGCGCGTGCCAGGACGAGTAACGTCGTGCGTGGCAAATGAAAATTTGTGATCACTGCGTCGACCACCCGAAACTGGAAACCGGGCTGAATGTACAGATCCGTCGGGCCTTGCCACGGCTGCAGTGGCAATGACTGACCGAGAGTTTCCAGCAGCCGCACCGAAGTTGTTCCCACAGCAATGATGCGCCCTCCGGAATCGCGTGAACTTTGCATCACATCAATTGCCGGTTGAGTGATGCTGCCGAATTCGGCGTGCATCTGGTGTTCCTCGATGGTTTCAGTGGCGATAGGACGAAACGTACCTGTGCCGACGTGCAACGTAATGCGACAAACATTGATGCCGGACTGTACCAGCTTCCCCAGCAAGCGATCGGTGAAATGCAGGCCCGCTGTGGGTGCGGCGATGGATCCTGGAGACCGTGCATAGACTGTCTGGTAATCTTCGACATCTGCATCAGTCATGTTGCCGTCGCGAATGTAATGAGGCAACGGCACCCGTCCAACCTGTTCCAGAAACTGTTCGAGCGAATCCATCGATTCGACTCGCACGGCCCAGCATCCGTTGTCCAGTCTGGTTACCATCGTTAACCGCATGCGATCAAGACCCTCACGGTCCTGCAGCGTAACCGTTTCACCGGGTTGAATGCGGCCACGCGTCTTGCACATGACCTTGATAACATCCGATTGCCTGTCGTGATCGAGGTAGAGTCCCTGCCAGCGACCGCCGGTGCTGGTCCGATAACCTACCAGCTTGGCAAGGATGACCTTTGTTTCGTTGAGAACCAGACAGTCACCAGGGCGCAAATAATCGGAAAGGTCGCGAAAGTGCGCGTGTGCTATGGACTGACGCGCACGGTCAACAATCATCAAACGCGCGTCTTCACGGTTGCGTGTCGGCTGTTGCGCAATCAACTCTTTGGGCAGTTGAAAATCGTATTGTTCAGCCGGTGTTTGACCGGCCACTTCGGAATTCATAAATGGCCCCGAATTGGTATCGCGAGGTGACATAATCCGGGATTTGAGGCAAACCCGCCAGACCCCGCAGGCAACCCGCCCGGCTTTCGACGCTAGCGGATTTGGCGGCTGAGTTGTCCTTGAGGGCCCGGGAATATCACAAGCTTTTGGGGCCGCAAAAATTTTAAGACGTTCTGCCGGCAAGGGTTGCGATAAATGGCCCTGGTAATTCGGCACATTCTCGTTGACGCATATGGCTCAATGGATATGTTTGGGATGACGGGAAATCACACGGCCAGGCGGGTCATCTCAATACGGCTTTTACCGATTTCAGACGGAAAAAACCGTGTTGAAATCGATTCTTGCGATCCCTGACATTGTCGGGCAAGCCGTAGTAAATTTCTCGACTTGATGCTTTTCGCCGAACACTGAAACACGCCATGTCTCCCGTGAGATTGTGGCGTTCGCAAATTGCGTCCTCCGTAATTTGCACCGCTGCATCAGGCCTGTTGTCGGCCGAGGCCACAAGCCGACAACGCCTGACGCGGCATTTTTTAGTCGTTCCTTTACCTCATCGCGATTACCGTTGTGCTCCCGTTGGGTAATTCCCGGCGCTGGTCCGCAGAGATGCCAGACCCGATGACCACCCTGTTGATGCAATCCACTTTGATGACTCACCCTTCCGACGAACGCGCAACGTCTCATATACCTGTTATGCCCCGAGAGTTGCTCGATGCGCTGCAGGTCTCCGAAGGAAATACGATTGTTGATGGCACATGTGGAGGAGGCGGGCATACTGAGTTGCTAGCGAACAAGGTCGGCGCCAGTGGCGTAGTGTTGGCGGTCGACCGCGATCCCACCGCTGTCGAAAGATGTGAGACGCGTTTATCGGGATTGCCGGTAAAACTGGTCGTTGGTAACTTCGCCGACATTCCTGAAATCGTGCATGCTGAAGGAATGGCGCCAGTGGATGGAATCTGCCTGGACCTTGGACTCTCCAGTGATCAGTTGGCTGATTACGAGCGAGGATTCAGCTACCACAGCGAAGGTCTGCTGGATCTGCGGTTCGATACCAGTCAAGGGGCGCCCGCCTGGAAGCTGCTTGAACGCCTCAGTCAGAAACACCTTGCCGACCTGATCT
>JBPCVB010000595.1:0-10713 GCA_051010855.1 Pirellulaceae bacterium
ATCGCACAGCAACATCGGCAAACGGCACGGCGAACATTTCCTGTCCCGGCAGGTTGCTAACGGAAATCGCGTTTTTGGTCGCCGCCAGAACCATATCGCCTTCGCTCACAACAAACGGTCCTTCCGATGGCATGGCAGAGCCGATCTTGATGATTTCTCCGATCATGGCGTTCTCATTGCGGTCCTGTTCCTTGCGTAGCAGCAACCATATTCCCAGAGGCTCGACTGCCGTGCTCATGACTTCCTGCACAACATCCCCAAGATCAAAATTTCCTTCGGCGACAGCGATGAACAGATTGTCGGTCTGAATCTGGCGATCGTGCTCGTCAAGTCTGGCCATGATCTGGTCGACCTGTGCGGGATTGAAACCCTTGTCACGCAAATGCTGGAGGACGATGTCGCGGGGTGACGTTGAATTCATTTGATCGCTTGCTGGTCCGGGAAAATTTTACTTCAGGCGATTGGCCGCGAATCGCAGTCCAAAGTGAACTGCCAGTGTAATGACTACACCGGCGAGAATTAACGGAAAGAGTCTGGGGCGGATGGCAATAAACACAACAATGGCCAGCAGCGAGCCGTTGACAATAGCCGGAAGTCGACCGGTCAGCTTGGCAAGTGACGGCCAGGCCAGGCAAATTGCCAGCAGCACAAACCCGACTTTCGAGCATACGCCGGTCAAGAACGCGTTTTCGTCGTAGCCTGCACGGAGCAATGTAATAATGGCGGTCAACAACATCGCCAAGCCAACTACGCCAATTGCAATGCGTGAGAAGTCGAAACGCTTTAGGTCATTTTCGCTCACATTTCACCGTTGATTATCACGATTCACAATTCCAGGGCCGGGACGCAAAACTGTGAATTTGAACGGTGAGTAGCCAGGTCTCGCCAGTCAATATTTAGCCAAAATCGGCAGCACTTCCGTCTGAAGACCGCCGGTAACGACGATTTCGCGATCCGCTGTGATGTAGACATCAACCTCGCTGCGCACTCCGAAGTCGTCCAGATAGATGCCTGGCTCAATGGAAAACAGAGTGCGCGGAATCAGCATACGGTCTTCGCGCGTTTCGAGATTATCGATATGTGCACCGTTGCCATGCGTTTCCTGACCGATGTGATGACCAGTGCGGTGATTAAAGTGCTCGCCGTAACCCGCGTCCTCGATTACCTGACGCGTGGCATCGTCGACCTGGCCGCCAAAAACGGTTTCATTTTTGGCATAGGCATCGCGGACTCGCTGAATGCCGGCATCGCGTGCGGCAGCGACAATGTTAAAAATGTCGGTGTACTTTTGCGGGACCTCGTCACCGACAAAACCGACCTTGGTCAGATCCGTGTAGATGCCGCCCGGCACATTCATCTTGGCCCACATGTCCAGCAAGACGAAATCACCCTGGCGAATCTCGCGGTCCGCACCCGCCTGCGGTGAATAATGCGGATTGCCGCTGTTGGGGCCAGCTCCCACGATAGGCGGATGATAGGTCGTCATCCCGCTGGAATGGTAAAAGTCCATGACCTGTTGCTGCAACTCAGACTCACTCAATGCTCGCCCGTTGCGGGCGCAATCCGCGATCGACTGCCATGCCATCTCAAAAGCGTTTTGATTCAGCTGATCCGCTTCCAGATGCAGGTGCCACTGGTCGTCCGACAAACGCGCCTCGAAGTACTGGACCAGGTTGCCAGAGCTGACGATGTCGACCCCCATGGACCGGACCAAATCGATGGTGCCGGCATCCACACGCGACACGTAGGGATTCCCGGCTTGCGGCGAATACTCCATGGCAACGGTTTTGGCATCACCGATCATTTCCCTGATCCCGGCCTCGAATTCCTGCCATTCCAGATAAACCGTCTTGTCACCGGGCAAGTGATCGAGTTGGCCCGCTTCGATGGCATGCACGAGTTTGCGGGGCGAGCCGTTGGCTGGCACGAAATACAACCAGCGTCTCGAGCCCAGATCATCATCCGGAATACCGGCGATACGGGCGGCGAGGTAATTGATTCCGCGGAAGTCGTAGAGCAACCAGCCGTCCATCCCAAATTCCCGGATAGCGGATTGGGTTTCAGCCAAGTCGAACATATTTGCAGGTACCTGATGCGGTTGATTCATAGGGCTGATTTTAGAGTCAACTTCGGCCACGCGATAGTGTTCAAACTGTTCATAGCCGCATCGCACGATTTGGTGTAGATTCACGGCATGAAGCACTTTTTAACGACGCAGGACTGGTCGCGTGACGAACTGCAATCCATGCTGGACGTGGCCCGCCAACTCAAGCAACAAACACAGGGCAACAGCCTGTCCGGCAAGACCGTGGCATTGCTGTTTCTGAACCCATCCATGCGGACCCGGGCGTCCTTTCAGATCGGCGTGCACCAGCTCGGTGGTATGGCCGTGGTGCTGGAACCGGGTGCCGGATCATGGCCGATCGAATTCGAGTTCGGAAAACGTATGGATGGAGACGCCGAAGAGCATATATGCGAAGTGGCACAGGTGCTGTCGAGATATTGCGATTTGATCGCCATCCGCGCCTTTCCCAAATTTCGCGACTGGACGCAAGACCGAACGGACTACGTGATCAAGGCAGTGGCCCAGCACGCCACCGTGCCGGTGATCAACATGGAAACGATCACGCATCCCTGTCAGGAAATGGCCCATGTGCTGACGTTGCAGGAACGGCTGGGTGACTTGTCCGGCAAAAAGTACCTGTTGACCTGGACCTGGCACCCTAAACCGCTGAACACCGCCGTGGCCAATTCGGCACTGTTGATCGCCACACGCATTGGAATGGAAGTCACCTTGCTGATTCCCGAGGAAGCGTATCAGCTGGACCCGATGTTCATGTCCGCCGCTGAACGGAATGCAGCAGAGTCCGGAGGCAGCGTGACCGTTTCACACGACATCCAGTCGGCCTACCAGGACGCCGAAGTCGTTTATTGCAAGAGCTGGGGTGCCCTGCCCTTTTACGGCAAGCCGGAACAGGAATGGACATTGCGTGAAAAGTATCAGCACTTCATCGTTGACGCCGACAAAATGTCACTGACCAGGAATGCCCTGTTCAGTCACTGTTTGCCGCTGCGTCGCAACATCAAGGCCACCGACGAAGTGATGGACGCCGACTACTGTGTGGCCATCGACGAAGCAGAAAACCGATTGCACGTACAGAAAGCGATCATGTCGCGACTGGTGCAACAGTAACACTGAAACCAAAAAAGAAAAAATATGTCCAGCAAGATCGTACTCGCGTTTTCAGGAGGACTGGATACCAGCTTCTGTTTGTGGCAACTCAAGCAACAGGGTCACCAGGTGCACACCGTGTTCGTCGATTCAGGCGGCGTTTCTGACGAGGAGCGTCAGCGGATCGAGTCCCGCGCTGCTGAACTGGGTACCGATCAGCACTGGACCGTCGATGCGCGCGAGGAAATCTGGAACGAATTCGTCGTGCCGCTGGTGTGGAGCCACGGTCGGGCGCTGGATCAGTATCCGCTGCTGTGCAGCGACCGTTATGTGATCGTGCGCAAGTGCCTGGAAATTTGCGACAAGGTTGGCAGCCGGCATTTTGCGCACGGCTGTACCGGGATGGGCAATGATCAGCTGCGTTTTGACCAAACGGTCCGCAGTCTCGGCGATTACGAAATCGTTGCACCCATTCGCGACCTGCAATCGCAAGTCACCCAGATTCGGGATTACGAACAGCAACAACTAACCGATGCTGGTTTTGAAGTCCCGGTTTCCAGCAGTTTGTACTCGATCAACGAGAACCTGCTGGGCGTCACAGTTTCCGGCGGTGCAATCGACCGTTTTCAGGAGCCCGAAGCGGACACATGGCAACTGTGTCAGCCACGGAATAACTGGCCGGCCCAGCCGTTGCAAGTGCGAATTGCCTTTGAACAGGGTCGCGCGGTTTCAATTGACGGACAATCGATACGCGGCGCCGAGTTACTGGGGCAGCTGAATCGCGATTTTGGCCAGTATGGAGTGGGCCGGCATATCTATACGGGTGACGTAAGCATCGGATTGAAGGGCCGCATTGTGTTCGAGTGTCCGGGGATAACCGCTCTGCTGGCTGCCCATCGAGCATTGGAAGACACGATCAATACGCGATATCAAAATCAGTTTCGACACCTAATCGCGGCGCGCTGGGCCGAACTGGTGTACACCGGCTTCTTCTACGAGCCACACAAACGTGATCTGGAGGCCTACCTCGCAAGCTCGCAACGTAACGTCACCGGGACCGTCACCCTGGAAACATGCGGCGGCACGGTTTGGCCGGTCGCAATCGACTCACCGCACATTTTGGCCGACCCCGATGCGGTTTACGCGCAAAGCTGCAACTGGTCGCCGGAAGAGGCTGTCGGATTTATCAAATTGCTGGGCCAGAGTTCCACCCTGTCGGCGCGAATCAATGGTGTGGCCCGGGTGGGCGACGAATGAAACAGCAGGTTCTGGATTTACTGGCCGAGCTGATTGCCTGCGACACGCAGAATCCGCCGCGCGCAATCAACACAGATCACAAAATCTTCGACAGTATTCGAGCCATGATGGGTGACCAATTCGGTTACACGTTGACGGATCACGGACGTGGCAGAATCTCGCTGTTGGCGAAACGTGGTAATCCGCGAGTTCTGTTCAATGTCCATCTGGACACGGTCCCGGCCGGTGATGGCTGGAACCGTCCGCCGCTGGAGATGACGGTGGATGGTGATCGGGCTTACGGTCGAGGTGTGTGCGATATCAAGGGTGCTGCGGCTTGCCTGATCGCGGCAGTTTCAGCAGTTGATGCCGATGTCGCAATCCTGTTCACGACCGATGAGGAAGGGTCAGAAAGTTGCTGTGTGTCCGAGTTTTGCAGGTCGGAGCATTCCAGGGAATTTGAAGCGGTCATTGTGGCCGAGCCCACCGAGTGTCAGGCAGTGGTCGGGCACCGGGGTTATTTGTCGGTATCGGGTCAATTTGCCGGGCAGGCCGGCCACTCATCGCAATTCGACTTGTTGCCACGCAGTGCCAATCATCTCGCGGCAAAATGGATCGTCGACGCCATCGAGAGGGTTACTCGATTGGAGGAGGACGAACTGGACAGCCAATCGGCTTGTTTCAACGTGGGTCGTATCGATGGCGGGATCAAGAACAACGTGATTGCCAGTTCGTGTCGGGTCACGTGGAGTGCTCGCATGCCGGGTGGCTGCGATAACTCCACAATCCTGGAGCACCTGACAGGCAATCCTTCTGACTACGTTCATTGGGAAGCAACGTACGCCGGTGCCCCGTTGCCAACCAGTCAGGAAAAACGGGTGGCCGCTGAGTCGTTCTGCCGTCATTTCGAACTTCCAGTCGCCACAGATGTCGACTTCTTTACGGAAGCTTCCATTTTCTCGGCGGCCGGGTACGTATCGATTGTTTTGGGGCCGGGCCACATCGCCCAGGCACACATACCGGACGAATGGGTTAGTATTGAACAGCTGGAGCGGTGCACCGCCCTGTATGCAGAAATCATGCAACGCACGGTTTCCACTTTGCAATGAAAACTCGCGACGTCGTTATTGAATTGCTCAGCCAGCTCGGCAGCAGCCGGGAGGCCCGTGAGTATTTGCGCAAATTCAGCAGTCGGAATTCAGCTCAGTTTGCGGTGATCAAGGTTGGTGGCGAGATCCTTCAAAACGATCTGGAACAACTGGCGTCATCCCTTGGTTTTTTGCATCACGTCGGTTTGTTCCCGATCGTATTGCACGGGGCGGGGACCCAGCTGAATCAGGCGTTGCAGGAAGCCGGAATCGACACGCACAAGATTGAAGGCGTGCGCGTTACGACACCGGAGGTGATGTCCGTGATTCGCCCGGTCATGTACCGGTTGAATCACAACCTGATCGAGGCGCTGGAGTCGCTGGGCATTCGCTCGCGTTCCCTGCAGCACGGCGTGTTTGAATGCGACTACGAAAATGAGGACCAGTTCGGTTTGGTGGGCAAGGTGAAACGTGTGCACATGGAAGGCATCATGTCCTCGATCGAGTCAGGGGCGTTGCCGATCGTTACGTGTCTGGGAGAGACTTCGGGCGGTCAGGTGATGAACATCAATGCAGATGTGGCCGCGGCGCAGCTGGTGCTGGCGATCCAGCCGCAAAAGATCATCTTCATTTCGCCCACCGGCGGTTTGCTAAACAACAACGATCACATCATTTCGGCCATCAACCTGGAAACAGATTATGACCGGTTGCTCGCTGCCGACTGGGTACACTCGGGCATGCGTCTGAAACTGATCCAGATCCATGAACTGTTGCAACAATTACCGAGTTCGTCTTCCGTATCGATTACGTCGGCGGGCAATTTGACTCGCGAATTGTTCACACACCGCGGGGCGGGAACCCTGATTCGACGCGGCGAAGGATTTTGCATAGAAAACGAAATCGGTGATTCACGACGCGACGAACTGAAGTCGCTAATCGAAGTTTGTTTCCAGCGGGGACTCGATAACCGTTACTTTGATTCATTGAACGTCAATGCCCTGATCTGGGCCAGCTCGGGGCGTGCGGCTGGAGTCATCGATCAGGGGTGCAACGATATCTGCTATATGGACAAGTTCGTAGTGACACCGTCTGCCCAGGGTGAGGGCGTGGGCAATGCCCTGTGGCAACAAATTCGGCAACGGTTCCCGCAACTGTATTGGCGCAGCCGCGAGGACAATCCGGTTAACTCGTGGTACAACCGCAACTCGGACTTTTGCATTCGTAACGGCCGGTGGCAAGTATTCGGCTACGGGATCAATGACATGTCGCTGGTTGCCAATCTGGTCGCGGATGCCGCAGGACGCGGTGAGTTCTGGATCGATTCAACGCTGGAAGAGGAGTCGCTGGCGTGATCCGCATCGGGTTATTGGGCGGTCGTGGTTATGTCGGCGAGGAATTGCTGGGACTGCTGGACAGGATTCCCGAATACCGAGTTGTTTATGCGGGCTCACACAGCAAGGCGGGGCGTAGTGTGGCCGATGAATGCCCCGGCGTGAAGCTGGAACTGGAGTTTTCCGATTTGTCACCCCGGTCCATTCTGGATTGCCCGGCCGACGCATGGATCATCGCCCAGCCCAACGGTCAGGCAGCACAATTCGTCGATCTGCTGGAGGAGGAAGACTGCAAAATTATCGACATAAGCTCGGACTATCGTTTCGATGATTCGTGGACGTACGGATTGCCTGAACGAAACGAAGACGAGATTCGCGGAGCCGACCGCGTTTCCAATCCGGGGTGTTATGCGACCGCCACGCAACTGGCTCTGCTACCGGTTCTGGAAAGGATCGACGGCGTGCCGGCGGCTTTCGGCGTGTCCGGGTTCAGCGGGGCTGGTCGCACACCAGGCGAACGCAATGATCCTCGCCGCCTGGCCGACAACCTCATTCCTTATTCCCTGAATGGGCACACGCACGAATGGGAGATTACTCATCATTTGGGAGTTCGCGTGCAGTTCATGCCACACGTGGCCAGTTTCTTCCGCGGCATCTCGGTGACGCTTGCAGCAACCTTGCGTGATCAGGTTACCAGTGACGAGTTGAATTCTGCGTTCCGCGACTACTATGACGATGATCCACTGGTTTGCCTGGGTGACGAGATTCCCGAGATTCGTCAGGTCGCCGAAACCAATCGTTGTCTGATCGGTGGACTGGTTGTCGACAATCGTGACGCGCATTCGATGGTTGTGGTCAGCGTGATCGATAATTTACGTAAGGGCGCGGCGTCGCAGGCTATCCAGAATCTAAACCTGATGTTTGACATGGACTCTGAACAGGGGCTGCTGGAGTGACTGAGTATCTGTGGTCCAAATCGAAGAGCGAAGACGCGGATTTGGAGAAGGTCCAGCAGTTTATGTCGGGTGCGGATGTCGTGCTGGACCGCGAGATCTTCCTCTATGACATTCGCGCCACGGCAGCTCACGCTTCAGGATTACAATTGATCGGTGTGCTGACGGAAGCTGAACTGGAGCAAATCCAGTCTGCCCTTGATCAGTTGGCAAGACGTTTTGAAAGTGGTGAGTTCCGACTGGAACCGCCGACCGAAGACGGCCATTCGGCAATTGAATTCTGGTTGACGGAACAACTCGGTCCAGTTGGAAAAAAGGTGCACACCGGTCGCAGCCGTAATGATCAGGTGCAAGTCGCAATGCGTATGTTCCTGCGCGACCAAATGCAAACGCTGGCGGATGTGTCGCCAGGGATTGCCGGGGCGTGTTTGCAGCGGGCGGAAACGGACGAAAAGACACCCATTCCAGGATACACGCATCTGCAAAGGGCGGTGCCGTCCTCAATCGGGCTGTGGATGGGGAGTTTTTGCGAGGCGTTTTTGGATATCGCCGATCTGGCCAAGGGAACGAAGCAGTGGATTAATTGTTGCCCCCTTGGGACGGCGGCAGGCTATGGCGTGAATCTGGCGCTGGATCGGCAGCATGTAAGTGACAGGCTGGAATTCGAGCGATTGCAACTGAACCCCATGTACGTGCAGAACAGTCGCGGGCGATTCGCGTTGCAAGCCCTGGCGGTGCTGGCCCAGGCGACGATCGAATTGCGGCGACTGTGTTGGGATCTCAGCTTGTACACCAGCCAGGAATTCGGTTTTGTGACTTTGGCCGAGCAGTTTGTGACTGGCTCATCGATCATGCCCAACAAATCCAATCCGGACTTTGTGGAACTGGGGCGGGCCCAACACGCTGTTGTCCAGGGTGCAATCAGCGAATTGCAATCCACATTATCATTGCCATCGGGGTATCAGCGTGATTTGCAATTAACCAAACCGCCAGTCATCCGCGCCTTTGGCTCTTCATTGTTGGCACTGGAACTGAGTGTGCCGCTCATTGAAACGATGCAATTTGATCGCAAACGCATGGCGTCGGCCGTCGGCCCGCAATTGCACTCTACCGATATGGCGATTGAGCGAGTTGTGAATGAAGGTATCCCATTTCGCGAAGCCTATCGCCAGCCTGCCAGCGACGAGGAACTGGGTCGACGCACTCCTGAGACCAGCCTCGACGCACGAGTTTCCCCCGGTGCCTGCGGCGACTTGCAGCTTGATGTATTGAAACAGCGGCTTGACGCGATGCGTTCATAAACACGATTCCGGCAGGAGACTCGATAGTCCCTCCGGTTGCTCATTCAGTCTTGCGATCGATGCTTTTCAGACTGTTGGAAATATCGAATACGACGATGATGGTCTCGAACATCACGCGGCACCAGAGCACGGAAAGCACCAGGCCCACCAACAGCGACAGAAAGGCCAGCAGCTTGAATGCAAAACTCTTGACTGATTGAAAAAAGGTCTGCTCCTTTTGTCCGCCGGTCAGGCTGCTGCCCAGCAAACTGGTCAAGCTGCCAAGGTCACCGTCGCCGTTCATTACGGCATCCAGATCGATCGAAGAAGCAGACGTTGAGGGTTCCGCACCACTGGGCAGCATTGATGCGAAAAAGCCGATCATCAGGAACAACATCCACAGTGCGGACATGATCAGCACGCATACCCACGTGAATCGGATGATGGCCGGTGTCAGATAATGTGTGAACCGTACATCCAGCAAACTGGCCAGTCGCAATGAAGATGGTTGGCTCGTACGAATCGTGCTCGACTCGATTTCAAATTCTGGCTTGACCGGCGCCGAGGCTGGCGGGATGGGTGGAGCAACCGGGGCTTGTGATTCGGGTTCCGGTTCCGGTTCGGGCGGCTGCGGCGAGGGCTCAACTGGTGCTTGGGGCGACCCGGTGGCGGAAACGGAGAACAGCACCCCGCACGCAGGGCATTTGGCTTTGGAACCCGTGAATCCCGGCGGCAAGCGAAGCGTCTTGTTGCAGGCGGTGCACTGAATCGTTGACATACCTGCGATTATAACCCGAATCAGGAAACGCCGGATTTGGCGGGACCAATGCTGATCTCGTTGTGCTGGTTGCCCGACGGATCCATTTCGATGTCGACATCCAGAAACCGCTGGATAATGTCGATATGCGTTCGGCTATGCAATGATATTGATCCGGTTCGAAAGCGGCTCGTCTGGCCCTGACTGGCAGCGATCGCCAACGGCAGCAGTAACTGGTCGGCAAGGAATTCACCGACCGGCACATCCTGCGCCATAAAGTCTTTGGCTTGTCGCCAGGCCTGAACGGCGACCTGTTCCGCCTGAACTCCCTTTTTGCCGAATCCGGTAAACAACTCGGTGACGTTCGGATAGGTCAGCTGAATCATGACGACATTGCCGGGTCCTGGTGATCGGTCGATCATCTGAACATGGCAATCACGCTGTCTCCATCCGGCTTTGCGACGAATCGTATCGCACTCACGTTCGCCAATGTGACTTGGCAAATTTGCGACCAGTGCGGTGACACGCGGCACGGGCGCCCCGCCGGATTCCATCAATTCGAGTCCGCGAAGTTGTTTGGCAGGCGTTATGTCAACGCGAATGTGGCCGCCGCCCTGCGGGTAAAACCCCCAGGCATGGATGGCCGTTGAAAAACGAGGGCCCATTTTGGCCACCTGCGGCAGATACACCTGAGTCAGATAGTCAAAGGGAGGTGCCGCCATGTTGTGCGTACCGCCAGTAACTTCAATGCTCGAGGTGCCATCGGCGAGCATCAAGGCCGGCAAAACAGTTTGTGCAACCAGGGTGGCGCTGCCGGCCGAGCCCACATCGAACCTAAAGCCGCGAGTCTGCACAACGCCGGGCGCAAATACCAGTCGAGATGAGTGCAGGTCCGC
>JBPCVB010000596.1:0-4752 GCA_051010855.1 Pirellulaceae bacterium
CCTGTTCGTCGATCGCCTGGCGGGAGTAAGGCAACATGAGATTGAAAAAAACCAGTTTCTGGTTGGATCAGGAAACAAGTCGCAAACGCGAGGTCGGCGGCGCGGGAGACACCTCGGGGCGACTGCACTCTGCAATCATCTGCCGCAACTGCTCGGGCGTCAGCCAACGATCGTTCGTATCACTGGCGTAGGCAAAGCCGCGTGCACAAGGCTTGCCTGTGGTTTCGTAATAGGGTGTTTCACGAGACCAACTGCGTTGGGACGGGCGAATGATGTAGTGATCGGCGTATTCTACGGCCAGTCGCGATTCGTCGGCCGGGATCATGCATTCGTGCAGTTTTTCACCCGGGCGTATGCCTACAACTTCGGTGCGGCATTCAGGTGCGACCGCCTGGGCGATGTCCATAATGCGCGTGCTGGGAATCTTGGGCACGAAAACCTCGCCTCCCACCATCCGCTGCATGGAATCCAGAACAAACCAGACTCCCTGTTCCAGCGTGATTATGAAGCGTGTCATGTCCATATCGGTGATGGGCAACACACCGCTGGCGCGTTTCTGTTCAAAAAAGGGCACGACAGAGCCGTTGGAACCCAGCACATTACCGTAGCGGACAACGGCGAAACGGGTACCGGACTGACCGGAAAGCGAGTTGCAGGCCACGAACAGTTTGTCACTGCACAGTTTTGTCGCACCGTACAGATTGATCGGGCTGGCCGCCTTGTCCGTCGACAATGCGACGACCTTTTCGACGCCTGCATCAATGCAGGTATGAATAACGTTTTCTGCACCACGAATATTGGTACTGATGCATTCCTGCGGATTGTATTCAGCCATGTCGACATGCTTCATGGCCGCGGCGTGTATCACGAAATCCACGTCGCGCAAGGCGCAGCGCAAACGCTTCTCGTCTCGAACGTCACCGACGAAGTAACGGACTTGGGGGAATTTGGCCGGCGGAAACATGCCGCGTTGCAACGCCACATGTTTCTGTTCATCACGACTGAACAGAATCAATCGTTTGAGTTCGGCTTGCTCCAGCAGAATCCGGGCACATTTCTTGCCAAAGGAACCAGTGCCGCCTGTTATCAGGACGGTCTTGTCTTTGAGCCAGAACATCCTTGTTCCTTGCCTTAATCCAGGTGGGTCGTTTTGGGCGAAGCATAAACTAGCCTGCCTGTCTTGCATCGACAACATGAATCTGGCACGGCGGCCGGTGCCGTTTATGCAGTCGCCTGTCGTCGCCCGGGGGTTGGCGGCATATCAAAATGACGGCGTCCGTATCAATTCGATCACAGAAGTTTGGCATGGGACAAAACCGAATGTTCGCCAAAAACCCCGGTTTTTGCAGGTGATGAAGGCTATTTTGCCAGCAAGTTTGGCAATTTGGCACGACTGGTGCGTTAACTGACCTAACGAGTCAACGGCGAGCCGATCGCCAGGATCTCTCTCAAGACACACTCACATCATTCACAGTCACTTTTAGGCTTAGTCACATTCGGAGGATACCCGCATGACACGTCTTTCCAAATCCATTTTCGCTGCTGTTGCCATGGTCGTCGCATCGTTTTCCGCGAACCAGGCCTCGGCACAGGACATTTACCATCACATCGATGAATTGGCTTTGACCATCCAGCTTCAGGCTGAACGGCTGCAAGCCGAAACCCATCACTACGTGCATACCCCTGGCTACTCGAACATGGTTTGCGCGACCAACCAGTTACGTCAACGTGCGACGCTGATTCACAACCTGGCCCACAGTCACGGTTGCCTTTACAGTATGTCAGCGCACCTGCGTGTGCTGGACGCCCAGTTCCATCGCATTGAACGACTCTTCGATGCTGTGGAATACGAAGCCAGTCACGGGCATGGCCACATCCACGGACACACGGCCCATGTCCGCGGTCTCCTGAACAACATCGAGGACAACATTCATCACATCCGTGACGATATTGCACAGCTGCAAGGCGGCGGTCACGGCGGCTACGGCGGCTACGGCGGTGGCGGCTACGGCGGTGGCGGATGGGGCGGTGGCGGATACGGCGGTGGCTGCAGTCGCGGCTCTCAGGGATACCATCCCCGCAGCCGCGCTGGATTCAGTTTCGGAAACGATCGATTCAGCTTCCGCATTGGTACCTAGTCTCACTCAACAACCTTGACTAGTTTTCAGGCACACGGCACACGCCGTGTGCTTTTTTTTGTTTCGTCCGCAAACGTTTAAACAAAACGGCGGGCGCCATGGCTCCGGGTTCCACTGGCTCAGCCAGAGTTGATTAATATGCGGCTGGGACGGAGCCTCGCGCTCCCGCAAGTCACTGCGATGCAAAAGATCTCGCACTGTGTTGTTAACCACAATTCAGGTTTGTATCGAGCAAGATTTTGCAAGTCGGAGTTTTGTAGCAAATTAAATTGGGCTGACAGACGGGTACGATCCGATTAATCTGCAATAATACGGACATCTGTCTGTGTCGGGGCAAGGACATGGACCTTTTCAAATATGGCGTTCGCCTTGAATTTCGAGTCACGGATTCTGTTTCAAAGCAGCCAATTGCATATTGGCCGCTTCCGCTGCAACGCTGCCAGTGATTTGTGGCAGACGGAGAACTACACCGGTCAATATCCGATTGTCGTTTTTCCGCGTATTCCTGTAGCGATCCAGCAAGCGGCGAGACCAAGTGTGGTGGCAACGCCGATTCATGTAATGCTTTACAACTCTTGCCATCCCTATCGCCGGGAACTGATCGATCCTCGCGGCGACATCAGCGACTTCTTTGCCCTGCAACCCGCCTTGATTCGGGAAATCAGTGAATCCTCGGGTGGTCGTTTCCACGATGATTGCCTTTCTCCATTCGCCTCGTCGCATTCGGTCTGCCCCTCGCGGACGTACCTGATTCAACGGACCTTGTTTCACCTGGTCGAGTCAGGTCAACCGGTTGACCCGGTACTTGTTGACGAGACTTTTATGCATCTGCTGCCAGACCTGTTGCAATCGTCGTGGGTATTCAGCCGACGCGGGAAGGACCCAACGTCCGCGGTGCAGCGTGGTCAACGTGATCAGGTCGAGGCGGCCAAGGCGTTCATCAGTCAACAATTTCGCCAGCCATTGAAGGTGGAGGACATCGCCGTTGTAGCCAACTGCAGCGTGTATCACCTGTGCCGGATTTTCAAGAAGTTCACGGGGCTAACGGTTCACCGGTTTTTGACCCATTGCCGACTGCGTTCCTCGATGGAAGAAGTCATGGACAGCAAGCGGCCTTTGACTTGTGTCGCTCTCGATCTGGGTTTTTGCAGCCACAGCCACTTCACCAATGCCTTTCGGGCGGAGTTTGGCATGCCGCCACGTCGCATGCGTGACCGGCCGCATTTGGCGTTGCTGCAGAATGACCTGCAGAGCGTGCCAAAAAAATTCTGAGATAGCAAGATCGTGCAAGACGATCGCTAATTCGCAACCAAAATTGTGAGTGAAACAATGGAGGAGCGAATACATGTCTATCTTTTCAAAAGTCTTTCTAGCGGGCCTGTCGCTGTTGTTGCTGTTGCCAGCTACGTTGCAAGCCGATCTGTTTGTTAGCGCGGCCAGTACCAACTCGGTGATGCGCTTTGACTGCAACACCGGAGCCTTCCTCGGGAACTTTGTCGCACCCGGTACCGGCGGTTTAATGGATCCCCAGGGGATTGCCTTTGGCCCGGACGGCAATCTTTACGTTTCCAGCAACGGCTCGAACAATGTGTTGCGTTTCAATGGCCAGACCGGTGCCTTCATCGACATATTTGCCACTGTCACTGGCATGAACTGGCCCGCCGAAATCAGCTTTCGCAACAACCATTTGTACGTTAGCGATTTTTCATTTCCGGGCGGCAGGGTCTCGCGGTTCAACGCCACGACCGGTGCCTTTGTCGACCATTTTGCAATCAACATTGCCCTGGCTGATGGTCAGGAATGGGACACCAATGGCGATTTGCTGGTCAGTGCCTTTGGTACCAGTTCGATCCGCAGGTATGACGGCACCAACGGGTCTTACCTGGGAGATCTTGTAACCCCCGGCACCGGCGGCCTGAATGGACCACTCGATAACTTGTTTCTGCCCAACGGAAACTTGTTGGTTAGCAGTTTTAACACTGGCTCGGTCAAGGAATACGATGCCAATGGCAACTTCCTCGGTGACGCCATCGCGGGACTGGCTGGACCTCAGGGCCTGGAGATTGGACCGGACGGCCATCTGTACGCAGGTGACTTCACCAACGGAGTCATCAATCGTTATGACATCAACACATTTGCCTTTTTGGGAACTTTCGCCACCGCTCCCAATGCGATGACGAACAATTTTGTGTTTCGGCCGGTGCCCGAGCCAGGAAGCGGTTGCCTGTTGGCATGCCTTCTCGGAAGTCTTGTCGTCAGGCGTCGACGCAACAACCGTTAACGACTGTCGGCGACGATCAAGCAGCGCGACGCCGTGTTCCGGGAACGCGTTTGCGGATACTGGCCACCTGCCTGGCCAGGTGATCGGTAAACGATCGCACAGGTTTGGGCCAGATGATTTCATCCCGAAACGTCCCGCCGAACAGCCCGTCGGGCTCGAAGTAGCGAAACGCCAGGCCGTGCGTGTTTTGCCAGAAACCGTAAATTAAAGCCTCATGACGCGTTGCCGGCATCAATTGACGCGTCAACAACTTCATCGTTTCGCGATGACTGTTGGGTCGTAGTGGACCATCAAGATGCTGATAAAAGCACGGTCCAATCAGCACCGAAGGCT
>JBPCVB010000597.1:0-8927 GCA_051010855.1 Pirellulaceae bacterium
TGTACAACGATAGACCCTGGCCGTTACCGTTATCAAAGCGCTCCGCCTGGGCCTTACGCGCGACAATCACCTGCTCACGCATCTCGGCCGACGACTGACCAGGCAGTTTGGAGGCCAGTTCCTTGTACTCGGCCGCCGGCACTTCGATATGAATGTCGATCCTGTCCAGGAGCGGCCCCGAGATCTTGCTCATGTAACGCTCGACTTGCGGTGGTGTGCAGTTGCAACTGCGACGCGGGTCGGTGCGGTAGCCGCAAGGGCAGGGGTTGAGCGCGGCGACGAGCATGAAGTTGGCGGGGAAGGTCGTCGAGGCGAGCGCGCGGGAAATTGTCACGACGCGATCTTCCAAAGGCTGACGCATTACTTCCAAAGTCCGTCGATTGAACTCAGGCAACTCATCCAGAAACAGCACTCCGTGATGTGCCATGGAAATTTCACCCGGCACCGGCGTGCTGCCGCCACCGACCAGACCGGCATCACTAATCGTGTGATGCGGCGAGCGGAATGGGCGAGTGGCCAACAATGGCTGACCTGTTTCCAGGCGACCCAGCGCACTGTAAATCCGCGTCGTCTCGATCGATTCGTGCGGGGCAAATTTCGGCATGATGGTGGGAATATGTTTGGCCCACATCGTCTTGCCGGAACCCGGCGGGCCGAGCATCAACAAGTTGTGCGCGCCGGCGGCGGCAATCGTCACGGCGCGTTTGGCCATCTCCTGGCCACGCACATCGGCAAAGTCGTCGTCGTAGGCGGAGAATTCCTCGAACAGATCTGTCATGCGGGAAGGCGTCGGCGTGATGTCGAGCGCACCAGAGTAAAACGCCACGGCCTGACTGAGACTGTCCACCGCGATCACTTCAAGGTTTTCGACGACCGCCGCTTCGTGCGCATTCTCAGTGGGCACCACCAAACCACGCACCCCATTGCGCGCCGCGGCAATCGCCATCGACAATGCGCCCTTGACCGGCCGCATCTGGCCTTCCAGGGACAATTCACCGACAACGGCGTAGTCGTCCAGCCGGTCGGATTCCATTTGCGCGGTGCCGATCAGCATGCCCAGCGAAATTGGCAGATCGAACGAGGCGGCTTGTTTGGGCAGTTCTGCCGGAGCGAGGTTTATGACCACGCGATCCTGGGGTCGATGGAAGCCCGAGTTGACCAGCGCGCGTTCCACACGATGGGTGCTTTCACGGACGGCCGCTTCGGGCAGCCCGACCAGAATGACCTTGGGCGCCGCGCGAGGCGAAACGTCGACTTCGACTTCTACGGGGACGGCATCGATGCCCAGCAGGGAGAAGGTTTTGAGTTTGGCCAGCATGTTTTACTTCTTGTGATTCCATTCCAACATGTGAACCGGACAGGTCGACAAAAAAGTTCACCTGTCACGTTGGCATTGTCGGCCAATCCAAAACAGCCCACAACCGGGTGGAGACAAACCGAACCGTTACTGCATCGCAGCGATTCGCCAATGCTTGTATCGCCAAATGTTTTTTAGGTGCCGGGGAGTGCGAGGCTCTGTCCGAGCCGCATGACTCACGGCGGCTAGGGCGGAGCCTCGCCCTCCCGATCTCGACCTGTGTGCATCAGCCCGCAAAAAAGTGTCGGCGTTGGCTTTTCGCCCGCAAAAAGACGAGGTTCTGGCTTGTTGGATGTTTGGTGCTCAAGTACAAAGTGTTTTCACAACTTGTAATTACCCGTGTTTGGCGACGCCAGCTGTCGCGACACCCATTCGCTTTGACCATCGTCCGGCCGTGTTTCCCCATTCCGGACCGAGGAGTTACTCATGAAAGATCCCAACATTCCGCAACGAGAAATGATGCTTGGACATCCTACCGGGTTGTTCACGCTGTTCTTCGCGGAGCTTTGGGAACGCTTTTCCTATTACGGCATGCGCGCCCTGCTGGTCTTTTACATGATCAAGGGCTTCATGAGTTACGGCGATGGTAACGCCTATACGATTTACGGCGCCTACACGGCGCTGGTCTACATGACGCCGTTTTTTGGCGGCATGATTGCTGACAAGTTACTGGGTTGCCGGCGGGCCGTGATCCTTGGCGGTGTGTTTATGGCCGGCGGCCACTTGATGATGACCATCGAGACCAAACTGGCATTCTTCTCGGCTTTGGCATTGCTGATTGTCGGCAACGGTTTCTTCAAACCCAACATTTCCACGATGGTCGGCTCGCTCTATCCGCAAGGCAGCCCCAAACGGGATGGTGGCTTCACAATCTTTTACATCGGGATCAACCTCGGTGCCGCGATCGCTCCGTTGTTGGTGGGATTTGTAGGGGAGACATACGGGTGGCACAAGGGATTCGGTCTGGCCACGATGGGCATGTTGACGGGGCTGGCGGTATTTATCGCGCCGACCGTGTTGTCTCAGCTGCTGTTGATGGTCAGTGTGATTGCATCGGCGTTGAATATCGTGCAACTGGAATCTCTGGCGGCGATCAATCCCTACCTGATCTGGATCGTGACGATCACCATGATTCTGGCAGCCGTCATTGCTTTTCTTTCGCTGGGCGTGCGGGAACGCGAAGACAAGATGGAAATTGGCTTCATTTCCAATACTCTTACGCAAATCCTCGTATTGATGGGTGCCGGGGGCGTGGCCTACGCCATGTTCCGTTTTCATCCCAGTGATCCAACAACGACCGCTGTGTTCTATCTGGTGGCAGTCGTCCTGATCATTGCCGCATTGATCGCTGTTACGGCGATCGCCAAAGCCGGCTTGCCTGCCGGAGCCGGCCGTCCCCCCAGTTATGACGCGTTGCGTGATTTGAAATTCGGTATCCGACAGGAATGGCTGGTCTATCTGCTGGCCATCGCGAGCGTGCCGATCTTTATGTTGCTGGTTTCCGGGTTCGAGCCGGTGTTTGGCATCAAGGGCGGCGTACGATTGATCCCGGAAAACATCGTCGAGATGTTTACTGAAAGCGACAGTGGATTCATGCAAATCATCGGCACCGTAGTTGGCGAAATGAGTCGACCGGCCGGACTGATTCTGATGATCGCGGGCCTTGGTGCGCTCATCTATCTTTGCAAACAGATCTTCAGTCTCAGTATCGTGCCGCGGCAGCGATTGTATGTGGTCATGATTCTGACGTTCTTCTCAATGCTGTTCTGGTCGTTCTTTGAGCAGGCCGGAAGCTCAGTCAATAACTTTACCGACCGCAACGTGGACCGGGTCCTCGGTGAAACGCGCCTGGTGACAGCGGCCGATGCCGGCCAGTCGGTGCAGCTGAGAATTCCGCTGGAATCGGAAGACGCTGCGCTCAAGGACCTGCCTCCGTTGACTCAGGAATTCCTGGGTTATTCCAATGGCGACCCAGGCATGAATGACAAGCTGTCCACGGCGATTCGACTCGTGGAGCGGGCCCAGATTGAGAATCGTCAAAAGAACATCGAATACGATCCGGCGGTTGACGCAGAAAAGGATCGGATCATCGCTGAAATCTGGGCCGCCGTGCGTCCGGCAGATGAACCCGAATCGGAAAACGGTGAAGAAGCGGAAGAGAAAAAGCTGACTCCGGAAGAAAAACAGGCCAAAGAGGACGCGGACAAGGCGTGGGATGACAACCTAAAGGAACGTGTCAAACAAGCTGTTGCCGCCAGCACATTGCTCAATCCGCCTGACGAAGCCGCCACCGATACGCTCGTGTCGCAACTTGTTGATCGGGTGAACGCAGAAAAGACAGTCCAAGCGGTCCTCAAGCAACCGACACTTACCATGACCGGACTGACTTACCTGCGCGAATATTCCAATAGCGACGTCGAAACGGTAACCGCTGAAGACAATATGCTGACGTGGCAATACACCGAACAAAATGAAGGTTTGTCGGTTGGCGGCTCCGAAATCGTGGCCTCGGTCTTCCAGAGTGTGAACGCGATCTTCATTCTGATCTTCGGCCTTCTGTTCACCATCCTGTGGGGCTTCATGTCCGCCCGCAACATCGGACCCAGCACACCGGTCAAGTTCGCACTGGGTCTGATTCAGCTGGGGCTCGGCTTTGCCTGTTTCTGGTGGGGAGCGTACACGGCCAGTACCGAGGGCATGGTCGCGATGGTCTGGTTGATCCTTGGCTACCTGCTGCAAACGACAGGTGAGTTGTGCTTGTCACCGGTCGGTTTGTCCATGGTAACGAAGCTGTCACCGGCACGACTGGTCAGTACAGTGATGGGTACGTGGTTCCTGGCAACCGCTTTCTCCCAATTTCTGGCGGCCATCATCGCGCAATTCACGGGTGTTTCCGAAGGCGGCGATGAGTCCGTTATTCCCGTGCCTGTCGATACGGTCAACGTGTACGGCGATGTCTTCTGGTTAATTGCCATTTCGGCGGTCGTTTCAGGTCTGTTCTGCCTGATCCTTGCTCCGATCCTCAAGAAATGGATGCACGAGGAAGTCGAGGGCGAAGGACATGACGTCGATCCCAAGAAGGGGTAGGTGACATGAGCGAAGTCGGATTCCTGACGGTCGTACACGGCATGGTGTTCGGCAGTGTGTTTCTGCTGGGATTCTCCGCGGGCCTGGTCGCCCTGTACTCGCTGCGCACAGCGTGGACAACGCCGGAAGGCCGTTTGGTACGCGCGCGACGATTGCCAACTTACACTTGGATCATGGCGGCATCACTGTGGTTCACCGTGCTGTCCGGGACGTTCATGGTGTACCCGACCTATCGCGCGCCGGCTCCCGGAGGCACCACCGAACTGGAGGATTACCCGCGCGAATATCTGTTGGCTGATTCGGACCGCGCGTTCTGGCATACCTTTGGCATGGAGTGGAAGGAGCACGTGGCCTGGCTGGCGCCAATCCTTGCCACGGCAGCCGCATTTGTGATTGCCCTCTATCGAGACCAATTGGCGGACGACATACCGGTTCGCCGCATGGCCACTTTGCTGTTGTGTTTTGCCTTTGTGGCCGCCGGCACCGCCGGTTTGCTGGGAGCTTTGGTTAACAAGGCGGCGCCAATTCCATGACAGTCGAACTCGTCGAAGTAACGCCCACAGATTCAAATCACCTGCCCAATGGTGCCGCGGCTGCTGCCATTCTGGCGAGCGGCATCGGATGCACAGCGTTTGGTGTGATCGTTGTGCTGACAGAGGCCAGTTCCGATATTGCCGGCACGCTTACCCTGTTCCAGCAAGTCGGACCGCTTAGCGGCAAGGTAGCGATTGCGCTGTTCGTCTGGCTATCTGCATGGGCGGTGCTACACAAAATCATCGGGCCTCGTCAGGTCAACCTGCGCACAACGAATGTGGTGGCGTCGATACTGATCGTTATCGGATTCTTGCTTACGTTTCCACCCATGTTCACGCTGTTTGGCGATTGATCGCGGGCCGTCTAGAAAGAATTCACGCGTTCCTGCACGGCCTGCAGGGGCAGGGCAATCGACAGTTGTTTTTGCGAAGCAGTCGATCCTGACACAATCTCAATGGCCGATTTGGGAACGTCGAGCCACTCGGCCAGTAACTCGATAACCGCCTTGTTGGCTTTGCCTTTTTCGGCAACGGCTGTCACAGCAATCTTAAGCGCGCCATTTTGAACGCCGCGGATTTCCCGCTTGCGCGCCCCGGCGGCCACTTTCACAGGCAAGATCACGCCGCCGTCAGTTTCGCGCAGGGCGACGCTCACAACAGGCCTTCATAAAGAATCGAGCCGATGCGGACAATCGTGGCGCCTTCGGCAATCGCCCACTCGAAATCGCCGCTCATCCCCATCGACAATTCACAAAAGGCAGAAGGCTCATCCAATCGGGCAGCAAGTTCGTCGCGCAGCTCCCGCAGCATGGAAAACTGGCCCCGGGTTTGCTGCTCGTCCAGCCCCAGACCTGCCATACACATCAACCCGACGAGATTAATGTTCGGCAGTTCATTGATTTCAACGATGTTGTTGCGAAGTTCATCCGCATCAAATCCTTGCTTGGCCGATTCGCCCGAGACATTGACTTCCAGCAGGATCTTTGTCTTCAGTTTCTTGTCGCCAGCCGCCTGGTCGATTGCCTCGGCCAGTCGCAAGCTGTCGACCGAATGAATCACCGCTGCATATTCCAGCGTCCGTGTGACCTTGTTGGTTTGCAAGTGACCAACCTGGTGCCACACGATATTCGTATCCTCAATAGCCGTTGCCTTGCTCCATAACTCTTGCGGACGGCTTTCTCCCAGATCCAGGCACCCGACCTGGGCGAGTAGTGCCGCCATTTCGGCATCGACATACTTCGTGACGCCAACCAGTGTGACGTCCAATTCTGAACGACCAGATTGCGTCGCCGCGTCGGCGATTCGCCCGCGGACGCGTCGCAGATTTTGCAGCAGCGTGTTTTCGATTTGTTCGTTCAAGCTTCGATCGTCAGCAACTCGGAAACGTCGCCATCCTTTTCAAATTGCCCGATAAAGAAATCACATTGGTGGTTTTGGCCTACGAAGGTGCGGTTGCCGGGTCCTTCCAGTGATCGATAGATCACCCATTGCTGCTTACCAATGCGGACTCGCCACGCCACCGCGACATCCGGTGTGACAACATTCAGTTCTTCGCCGACCGTTAGTGTTCGCCAGGTTCGCGGTCTTAAACTGCGGACCGGATTCAGATCTGCAAAAAACCCCGCACACAAGTTTCGGGACACCGTTGATTGCCTTAAATGAACTCCGTTTTCATCGAAGGCAAACCGATCATCCGATCGTGCGGACCGCCATTCCGGCAAGGCCAGCGGCAACAACAGGCTGCGTATTTTCCTGTCCTGCAGATACATCTCAGTGGTTTCGGATTCCGGCAACCCCGTCACGCCTGCGGCTGGCTGAATATCCAATTGGTAGTCAATCCGTTCTGGCGAATCGCCCAGCAATACGTCCGCAAAAAACAGCGCTTCGTGCTGTCGCAACAAACAAACCTGTCTTTGCAACCGCAGGTGTTCGTTGATTTCCAGTTCAAGCTCGAGGTAGTCAACATCCTTGTCGCTGTGCCAGCACACTTCGTCCCACTCGCCAATCGGTTTCAGTTCACCGCCGTTGATCGAAATTGAAGGAGCACCTTGAATCGAAAACAGTGTCGTGCCGCAACAAACTTCCATCGCAAACTGATCGTCTATGGTTGTGACCGCGACACGTGGCGAACGGAGTGACCAACTCGATTGCAGCACACCCATGCCGGCCCATTCGGAAAACGTTCCGCCTTCCCCGGGGATCCCGGATTTGGGCAGCGACTTGCCATCCGGCCAAATCAGGCCTGCGATACGGCGGTCTTCCCGATCGGTGGAAGTGCGCAGCGCGGCCTGGTAGAGGTCTGCGTGAACTTGCTTGCCTGATGGGCTCATCATAGACGTGCCATCGCCTCGCAACAGACGCCAACCGAGACGCAAAAACCACTCCCAGATTTCCTGGGTCTCTTCGTCCAGTTCAAAGCCCAGTTTGTCAGCCAACAACCAACTGCGTGTCCACGTTGCCAGGAATTCCGGGACCTGGCCGATCAGGCGGGCTTCGATGCAGCCGTCGGAATCGAGCAGTTCTCCCAGTTCGGCAACCAACGTCGCAAAGCCCTTATCGGCCAGGCTTGCACAGCCGGAAAACTCCGGCAATTGCCAGGCCAGCAGGCACGGCAACTCCACAGCCAGCATTTGCCTAACCAGATCGTCTTCGGCAATGACGCCGCGCTCGATCAGCTCAAGCAAATTTGCGAGGCCCATGGTCCACGATGATTCATCGCTCACCGGTGCCAGTTCAGGCAGCAGGGCCGCAATTCCGACCGCCAGGATGGCATCGTCAAACGTCAACGTTTTCGTCGATACCAACTCGCCAGTAAGATTTACAAGCGAGGCATCCCGAGACTTGACGTCAATGCTGCCTTTTACAAGTCGGGCGATGCGATCCAGTGACTCGGCGCGCTGCGAGTCTGCTGGCAGCTTCGGTGCGACCCAAAACAAGAAAGAAGATTTTCCGCCGAAGCGTTTCTGTGGCCGAGCGGGCTTCTTGCGTCGCGAAAAGTGCTTTTGCCAATCTTTCCAGGGGCGAATGGAAAGCTCACTCGCTAATGCAGAC
Organism: Pirellulaceae bacterium; assembly: GCA_051010855.1. Classification (GTDB taxonomy): domain Bacteria; phylum Planctomycetota; class Planctomycetia; order Pirellulales; family Pirellulaceae; genus CAJQPP01. The sequence continues at coordinate 8,029 of JBPCVB010000597.1, forward strand.
GCAATCGATTCGGGCGATCCATTTGACCGATCACCCAGTTGTCCATGCAACTCGACATCCGGATTGTCCTTGATCTCGATGCTCATACGCAGAATGGGCCCTCCGTGAAAGCTGCCCGCAGAATTGCCTTTGCTCCCGTGATTTTGAACGCCTATCATACCAAGAGCATCTGCCGCTGCACCCCCTGCGAACCCCGGGAGAGAAGATGTTGGTCATGCGAAGAGGCACATGGATTTGTTTGTTCACCGCCAGCTTGTTGGTCGGCTGCAGCGAACCATCTAACCACCTGCAAGTATCCTCGGGCGACAGCGCGCATTCGGTGAACCAATCCGGCCATACAACCGGGACGGACAGCGACGAACGGCAAGTCGAAAAGAAGCAACAAGAATCGCAACAGGAACCAGAATCAACCGGCGATGCCCAGCCCCAGGAAAAGCCCGTGGAGACTTCGCGGCTGGATCAGGCAATTCAGAATCTTGAGTCAAAGCCGATCGAGGATCCCCAAGCGCCGCAGCCGGTCGCTCCTGCAGAAGTGCATGAAGCGCTGCAGCCTTTAGTCGAAAAATCCTGGACGCGGCTGCACCCAGGCTATGAAGTCTGGTTTGACATCAAGAATAAACAGGTGATCGTCGGTGGTCGAGTCTGTTTCCGCGAGGGACCGCTGGAAATGTTTGCCTGTCCCATGCATACCAAGGAACACGAATCGGTCGTTGCCACCGTCAGCAATGCGGAAATCATTCACGCTGGTCTACTGGCCGTCGGCGCCATCAACGGCCATCCCGTGCAGTGGGAACCGGAATACAAGGCCGCTACCGGCGCCGTGATCCAAATCGTTGTCCGCTGGAAAGAGGGTGACCATACAAAGGAAGTTCCGGCCAAAGAGATGATCATTGACAGCC
>JBPCVB010000598.1:0-17557 GCA_051010855.1 Pirellulaceae bacterium
ACTGGGCGTCGCAACCGGATGCGCTGCAATCCACGCCCCCAGGCACCGAGTCAACCGAGCAACTGCGTGCCCGCGTTAGGGATCTGGAAAATCAGCTGCAGCAGAATCGCATGCAACGCACGCCGGTACGTCAGGCGTTGCTGGAGGCACCACTGTCCACTTTCAACCAGCCGAACGGGGCGTTGCGGCCAGCTTCCTACGTACCGACGCCTCTGAATCCGCAGCGTGATTACGGGTCGCCACTACGACCCTCAAACACACCCGCGCCGGAAATGGTTACTGTCTCGTATTACGTAGGAGACCTGATGGGACCGCCATTTGCCAGCGCAACATTGCACCTGGTGCAATACCTCAAGGCGATGGTCGCCCCCGATTCGTGGGACGATGCGTCGATCCAGATCGCTGAACCTGCGATCTCGCTGGTAATTACACAGACGCGCGAAAACCAAAACCAGATCCGGTATTTGCTGCGGCAAATTCGTGCCGGTGTGCGAAACTATAAGCGCTAGCTAACCGCAGGTTGATCGCAATATCCGCAGAGAAATCTCTAATCTCGCTCGCACTGCGGGCTATTGGCCTACTCCAGTTCAATCCCCAGGCCGTCGGCGATGCGATTGGCAAAGGCGAAATAGGCCACGATCGCGCACAGATCGTGAATTGCCCGATCATCCAGGCCTTGATCCCGGAGGGCCTGGATTTCGTTCGCGTTGATCAGAGAAGGACCCTGCGTCAGTTTCGCTGCATAGTCCAGCATAGCACGATCTACATCGTTGACGCTTGCCTGCCGATAATCCGTCAATAGCTGCTCGATAAGCGTATCTGCTTCCTGCTCATCGGTGCCCTGTTTCCGCAAATGCCGTCGCAGACCGCGACGATGATGCTCGACTCAGTAGTGACAACCGTTAAGGCCCGATACGACGGTAGCCACCATTTCCCGCTGCACAAAGTTGAGTGGCCCCGGTCCACGCATTAGATGGGCGTAAAGTTCGAGATGCTGTTTCATCACCGGGCTGTTGATTCCGTGAACCTGGATGATGTGATCCCGATCAGCAACGCGATCAGGCTCGGGAATCTGGTCCTGCTCCAGATATTTGATGAATGCCATCGCCGCCACCGGTCACCTGGCCGCGCGAACCTGCGGTGGCTGGCTGAGTGCCAACCAGTCCACATGTGTATCAAAGTCATCGGCGCCGAAAGACACTTTGGCCAGCAGCGGGGCCACGGCTCGGCGGGAGATTTCTTCCGCGTTGGTGTTGGTGCTGACATCACCTTCAAATCCTTCGGGATGCGTCATCACGATCCCGGCTACTTCCAGACCCTCGCCGTAACACGCGGCGGCAATCAGCGTTTGCATGGTGTAGTTAATACAACCCAGCACATTGGGGACGACCACAATCAGCGGATAACCGAGATCATTGGCGACGTCGGCCACAAATTCGTGATCTCCGATCGGTGACATCAGTCCCCCGGCGCCTTCCACCACGACCACTTCCGAATCAGCCCAGGGTTCCAGTCCTGATCGCAGCAACGCCGAATCGATTTCGCGGCCTTCTGCCTTGGCTGCCAGATGCGGGGCCAGTACAGCCTGAAATCGTTGCGGGCAAACTGCCTCCAGGTTGAGCGGCCGACCTGCGGCCTCCCACAACACCGTCGCGTCCTCCGAAACGATATCCTGTCCAACCTTGACGCAATCACTGGCGGCCGGTTTGTACACGCCGACGTTGTGTCCAGCATTTTTCAATGCGCGAGCAATCAGCGCTGCCACAAACGTCTTGCCCGACTCCGTCGAGATTCCGGTAACAAACAGACCGCGAGGTGGTTTTTTGAACATGATGGTTTAAGGTACCATTCGCTGTCGTGGCGTCTACCGGCCCACTTGCAATCCAACCTGCTGGCACTGGTTTTACCGCACAAAAAAGGACGCTTCTCGTTGGTCAAGATTTCCGCCATCCAGTTCGCCAGCCAGCCAGCACCTGCAGAAAACGTGAAGCGTGCCGGACAACTGATTGCCGAGTCTGTATCACGCGGCGCGCAGGTTGTGTGTCTGCAGGAATTGTTCACTTGTCACTATTTCTGCCAGTCCGAAGATCACCAATGGTTTGAACTTGCCGAGCCCATCCCGGGCCCGGCGACCGAATACTTGTGCCAGCTGGCCAGGGAACACCAGGTGGTGATCGTCGCCGGATTGTTCGAATCACGGGCGGCCGGCCTGTTTCACAACTCGGCCGTGGTGATCGATGCGGACGGGTCTTTGGCGGGTATCTATCGCAAGATGCACATTCCCGATGATCCCTTCTTTTACGAAAAGTTTTACTTCACGCCCGGGGACCTCGGTTTTCGGTCCTTCGACACCGCGCACGGTAAAATCGGTGTGTGCATTTGCTGGGACCAGTGGTTCCCCGAAGCGGCACGTCTGACTGCCATGAGTGGCGCTGAAATCCTGGTGTATCCAACCGCCATCGGCTGGCTGGATGCGGATCGGAAAGACTTTGGCGAAAGCCAGTTGAACGCATGGCAAACGATGATACGTTCGCATGCGATTGCCAACGGCACATTTGTCGTAGCACCCAATCGATCCGGTCGGGAGGACAACATCCAGTTTTGGGGATCTTCGTTTATTTGCGATCCGTATGGTCGTCCGCTGGTAGAGGCGACTCGTGGCGGTGACGAGGTGATTGTGGCGGATTGTGATTTGACTGACATTGAGACCGCGCGAACGCATTGGCCGTTCCTGCGCGATCGACGAATTGACGCCTATGCGGGACTGGGCAAGCGGTGGCTGGATGATTAGCGCGGATCAGGCAACGCCAGCGGAACTCGGTTTCCGCATGCCGGCAGAATGGCATCCTCACGAGGCGACATGGCTGGCCTGGCCCCATAATCGCGATACGTGGCCGGACAACCTGCCCGCTGCGCAACAGGAGTTCATTTTGCTGGTGGAAACCATCAGCCGTGACGAATCCGTTTGCGTGATCGCGGCCGATGAAGCGCTGGAACAGGCGATCGCGACTCTTGCGCATGTCGACAATATCGAGTTCTTTGACATTCCCACCAACGACGCGTGGATTCGTGACTACGGACCGACCTTTGTGATCAACGAGGAAACCGGCGAGACAGCTGCCATCAACTGGCGATACAACGGCTGGGGTGAAAAGTATCCTCCGTTTGATCAGGACGTGTTGGTCGCCGAACTAATGGCCGCTGGCGCCGCAGTCGATTGTTTTTCCACGCCGTTCGTGATCGAGGGCGGAGCGCTGGAGATCAACGATTCCGGCGATCTGCTGACCACGATCTCCTGCCTCCTGAACCACAATCGCAACCCGTTGCCTGGCGACTACGGCCCCGATGACGAAATTCCCGAGCAGGAATTTGCCAGGCATCAAACGCAGCTTTCGCGCGTGCTGGCCGACATGACTGGCGCGGCCAGCATTACCTGGCTGTCCGGCGCCGCCGTCGCCGGCGATGACACCGACGGACATATCGACCAGCAAGTCCGCTTTGCCGACGATCTGTCTGTGATTTTGGCCAAGGGATTCAGCCCGGATGATCCGCTGCAATCAGGTTTCGCCAACACGGTGGAAGAGTTGCGTGACACGTTCTCGGCGCAGAACCGCACATTGCAGGGCATGGACTTGCCCTTGCCCCCTCCGATTCACATGTTCGGGCGTGTCATTCCGGCAAGTTATTTGAACTTCTACATCTGCAATTACGGAGTGATCGTTCCCCAGTTCGATAGTCCGCTGGCCGACGTGCGGGCCATTGATCTGTTTAAAGCTGCGTTCCCTGGACGACGCATCATCGGACTGCCGTCGCTGAACCTGTCAGTTGGTCTGGGGTCGTTTCATTGTTTAACCCAGCAACAACCGAAACCGTCGCGAGAATAAAGCTGCTGCTTTGTTAGTGGTTTTCACCCAATCAAACATCACTTTGAATATAAGGGCTGGTCGATCATAATATGTTGGCCTCCTCGCTCCCCCCGCCAGCTTCGGACAGAGATTGAATCGCATGACAATACGGGCTAACTACGACCCGAGATACTTCCGTCGTTTTCTGTACATCGCGATAGGTTGCATCGGATTTGCCCTTTGGTTTTTTTACGATGCCGTGGTTGGTTATCCGTCGGAACTGGAGCGCGCCAACGTTTACTGGACGCCATCGGATGATCCCGGCAAGAAGTACGATCCGATGGTAAGAGATGAGTGGCGCACCGTGGTTGCTGAAAATGGCTGGCCAACGGCATCGCCACGCAAACCCGACAAATTGAAGAACGCCATCCAGGGGCAATACTTCTACGGAGGGTTCTGTGCCGTGTTGGCAATTCCCTGTCTGCTCAAGTGGGGGTTGGCCAAGGGGTCCTGGGTCGAGGGCACAGAATCCGGGTTGACGACCAGCTGGGGTCCAGCACTCCAGTGCAAGGAAATCACTTCCATCGACAAAACCAAATGGGAGAACAAGGGGATCACCCGGATTCATTACCAGCAAGACGGAAATGACAAGACCTTCAAGTTCGACGATTTCAAGTTCCAGCGCGAACCGATGGGCGATATCCTGGAAATGATCGAAAAGTCACTTTCGGACGATCAGATCACAGGCGGTGACCGGGAATCAGTCATCCGCCAGCGACGCAAGGAGGCACGTGCCGAGGCCGAAGGCGAAATTGCGATGGAGACGAAGCAGCTCGCCTCGGACCATGAAGAAGCGATGGTCGATGGCGACTAGGCTCATGTGGCGTCGATTCTAGACACGTCTTGCCTTGATACGTACGTAAGGGGCAACAAACTGGCTGCGATGCCCCAGTGACCCCGGCGCCGCATCTTCTCTGGCATGGAAGGGTTCCAGCAAATCCTCAATTACAAATCCGGCACGGCACATCCCGCCGATCAATTGTTCCCAGCGGTGAATGAACTCCTGCGTTCCCGCCTCGCGTAACGGACTTTTGCCATCAAATACGGGCAAGGCTGACTGTCGATAGTAGGGCTCACCCAGCGTGTAACCTGATGCATCCGGTTTGACCGTGGTCTGCAAACTGGCTGGCTGCTTGTGTTGGCTGATGTACAGGCCGCCACGCCGCAACACTCGCGCAATCTCGTGATATACGTCGTCGATTCCCGGCACATAGCAGGTGCTGACCGGGTGGATCACCAGATCAAAGGAACCGTCTCCAAAAACTTGCAGACGATGCATGGGGGTTTGCACGGTTTGCAAGTCCAGTTTGCGCTCGGCTGCCACCTGCCGATCGAGCTGCAACATGGTATCGCTGATATCCACGACGGTGACAATCCCGCCGGCCGCGGCATACAGGGGCCCCTGGCGACCGCCGCCGGCTGCCAGACATAGCACACGCCAGCCGCGAATCGAGTCCCCCAACCAACCCGGGCCATCTACACACCGCAGTGGATCCTCGAACAAACGATCTTCGGCAGGACGTGTCAGAAAATGACCGCTGGTCGCCAGCTCGTCCCACGCGGCCTCGTTGACTCTCAGCCAATCGCCTTCGTTTTGCCGGTTTTCGTCGGGCTGGAAGTCTTCCAGGGGGCGGGCAGGCATGGGTTCCAAACCAGGTCCAGAAAAAAATCTCGCGAATTGTGTCCGGTGTTATCCGCCAGCAGGAATGTAGTTCGTAATGGTTTAAGTAACCAGCAAAAAACCCAGAACCCCCCGATATTCCCCCAATCAGCTTCAAAGGAGCACCACCATGTTTCAACTTCGTAAACCACTCGCAGCCCTCGCAATGTTCGCAGTGATCGCAGTTTCTTCGGCTTCGGCCATGGCCGCCGACAAGGGTCCTCGAATCGACCAGATCGATTCGGTAGACGCCTGGGGCACGATGACCTACACCCTGACTTTCAAGCGTGGCGTCAACTCACGCGTGATGGTACGAGGCGACGGCGACACCGATCTGGACCTGTACATCTACGATGCCAACGGCAACCTGATCGTGGCCGACGAGGACTACACCGACAACTGTGTCTGTGACTTCCTGCCCTACGTGACCAGCGAATTCACGATTCACATCGTCAATCGTGGCAGCGTCTACAACCGTTACCGGCTGATGACCAACTAGCGACGCAGTCAGCACTCTCTCCCCCTCTGAAAAAGCACCCGGTAATTGCCGGGTGTTTTTTTTTGCGTTGGCAGGTATTCAGGGAAGGCGAGGCTTTCCCGGCTCCAGCGAAGCCGCAATACATGGTTTTTTCCCGCTGGAATGGCGACTCGTTGTCCCCTTCCCGGTAACCAATCCTGGCAATCCAGAAAATTTTGGCGGCATCTGTCACAGCCCCCGGCCCAGCCGGTATTGGCTGTGAACGAAACAAACATCCTTCACTTTCAGCCTTCACCGGAGAAAACCATGACCAACATTCGCCAAGCCCTTACCGCCCTTGCCCTGTTCGCAGTCGTCGCCGTTTCCTCGACCTCAGCCATGGCCGCTGACGGTGGCCCCCGAGCCGATCACCGGGATTCGGTTAACGCCCACACCACCGACATATACACCCTGACATTTCGTGCCGGTCAAGCTGCTCGAGTTGTCGTGGAAGGCGATGGCGACACCGACCTCGACCTGTACATTTACGATGCCAACGGCAACCTGATCGTGGCCGACGAAGACTACACTGACTACTGCATCTGCGACTTTCTGCCGTATGTCACCAGCCAGTTCACGATCAAGATCGTTAACCGAGGCAGCGTCTACAACCGCTACCACCTGAGGACTAACTAGGACTTCTGCCCCCCGTCGCCAGTCTCCTCAAGAAACGCCCGGAAATTGACCGGGCGTTTTTTTTGAGCGCCCTGTGACAGCCAGTTATCGTCCACGCGTGACAAAGTTCTGTGTGATCGCGGCGATGTCGGGTGTGCCGGCAAGTTGCATATCGCGGACCAGTTCGGCCTGCAACAGCTCCAGCACGCGTTCGACACCGGCCTGACCGCCCGCCGCCAGACCCCACAGATACGGGCGGCCAATGGCCACAGCCGTAGCGCCCAGAGACAGGGCCTTGAAGATGTCCGTGCCGCGACGAAACCCTCCGTCGATCATGATCGGTACGCGGCCATCAACCACCTCCACGATTTCCGGCAAGCAATCGATCGTCGCGCGGAGACTTTCCAGTTGTCGACCGCCGTGGTTGCTGACGTAGATTCCATCGACCTCGTGCTCCAGACACAACACGGCGTCTTCGTGAGTCACAATGCCTTTCAGCACGACGGGTCCTTCCCAGCGATCTTGCAGCCATTTCACAAAATCCCAGTCCAGAGTCGGGTCGGGCAATGATTCGATGCCTTCATCCATCTCCACAAAGTTGCCCGCAACCAGTTCGCCGCTGGCCATTTTGCTGGTCAGGTAACCTGCATGATTCTCGCGGTTCCCGATGACCGGCGTGTCGACGGTTAGCATCAACACGTGGCAACCAGCAGCTCGCGCCTGATCAATCAGTTTCGTGGTAATGTGACGACGTGGAGTGGGATAGAGCTGAAACCAGAGCGGTCGCTCGTAGTCGGTGGCAATTTGACTGATCGGAAACGAACTGAGCGTGGAAACCATCATCTGATGATCGAGCGACTTGCATGCGGCCGCTGCAGCCAATTCGCCCTGATCATGAAACACCTGCAGGAAACCTACGGGACAGGCGAGGATCGGCGAAGCCAGCGTGTGGCCGAAGATCTCGATGCTGGTGTCAATCGAGCTGACATTGACCAGCCTGCGAGCTCGAATCTGCAACTGGTCAAAGGCTTCGGAATTGGCTCGCACTGTTTTCAGGTCATCAGCGCCTCCATCGCAGTATCGCAAGGCGATATCGGTCAGCTGTTGCGCGCCAAGTTCGCGAATCTCGAAGACGTTCTTTGCTTCGGCAAGTCCGTCCTGAACTAAACGGCCATTTCCCTCACACGCCGGTTCGGACGCAGCCAGCAACCATTGGGGAGCAGCGAAACCGGCCAGCAATGGCGAGGTCGCGAGAAAGCGCAGAAACTCCCGGCGATGATTGATGTGAGATTCCGGCCCATTGTTTGCGGTCATTTTCGGATTATAGCTGCCGCATGAAACTTTTTGCGAATTCTATCGTCACATTTAAGGCCGGTTACAACTGGTCGTACACAAATAGTCCGCATACGCTTACCGATATTCCACTTAAGCTGAAAGTAATCGTCGTGATTCAAGCCAGGCAACTGCTTGCCCTGTTGTTCGTGTTATCCGCGGTTTGGATTTTTGCACCGGGTGCGACTGCATGTGCACAAGACAGCGCGGAAACGGAGGCCGCACCTTTCTCGGTTCATGAATGGGGCGTGTTTACGGTTCCCCGCAATGCGGACTGGCTGAAACAGGACATGCTACGCGAGTGGATGGGGTTTCCGGAATTCTTTCAGGGTGTATTGCCCGAACGTGAACTGTTGTACCGCGGACCGGTGACCAAACCAGTGATGTTTTTTCACGGCGAGGCCCAACAGCCCATCGGCCTGGCGATCCAGTTTGCTACAGGCCAGCCGCTAATCTGGTGGCCGCCGGTGGAGCATCCAGCTCAGGGCACCTTTGGTAATTATCTGCCCGAGTATTTATCGGGAGTGCCGCCGGAATCCGTGATTCGTTACCAGATGAACCTGAATCAGGATACGGGAACCCGAAATGAAGTTCCCGAAGGTCATTGGGTCCAGGCGTTGCGTCGCGTCGATGCGGCTCCCTTGTCAGTGCAAAACACATATTCAATGAAGCGTGCCGTGGCCGAAAACATTTCAGAAGACTTCATCTACTACGACGGATTGATGCAGCCGCCAAAACCGCCAGTTGTGGCCCGAACTGAATCCGGAATTGCCTTGTCCACGGATTCTGCTCATCCGTGGCTGGACGTGATCGTGATTGACCGCAGGATCGCCACTGGTGATCTGTTGCTGGGGCGTTGGGACCGGATCGAATCGGGCAACCAGCAAACGCAAATCGAATTGCAGCCCGCCGACCAGGCTACGCTGGTTCAATGGGAAGAGCTGTTCAGGACATCGTTGCAGGATGCCGGTTTGCACGATGATGAAGCGCAATCGTTGCTGGACGTGTGGGCAACCGGGTTGTTTGACCGTTTTGGCCTGACCGTGTTTTATCGCATTCCGCAATCCACTTACGACGAGTGGATCCCCTTGCATTTCCAGCCGGAACCGGAAAATCTGGTGCGTGTCGGCCTCGTTGTGCACTACCACCTGGAGCCGGAACTGGACCAGATCGTAGGTCAGCTGCTGGACGATCTCGGCGCTGATAATTACGCCACACGCGCTGATGCTGACCGTTATTTGCACAGTATCGGCGGAGCCGCCTTCCCGGCCATTCGCCAGGCAGCCGTTAGCGAAGACCGCGAGCAGGCGGCGCGTGCCCGCCGCTTGTTGCAGTCCCTGGACAACGACGAATTGCTGCGGGAAGTCATGTCACGTTATGAGGAATCCGACGATTAATTGAATCGTTGTCTACCATGAGACAGAAGATGAACGATTTACCGTTTCGACGCCAATACCGCGTACGCTGGCGGGACGCGGACGCCTCTGGATTCGTGTACTTTGCGAATTACGTTCGTCTGATGGAGGAAACCGAGTATGCATGGCTACGCACGCGTGGTCTGTGTTCGGTGACACACGACGAGCGGGGTGTGATTGGTTTTCCGCGGATCAGAACGGAAATTGAAATCGGGCATCCGGCCTGCGTCGACGACGACCTGGAAATTCGCTTGTTATCGGCGCAAAACGACGGTGTGCAAATTGACTATCAATTTGAGATTGCCACGGGAAACGAGATTGTGGCCACGGGCCATTTTGCAGTGGCCTGTTGCCGGTTCGAACGTCATTCGCCCCCACGCGCCATTCTGATTCCGGACTTCATGCGCGAGCGACTGGGCCCGGCGATTGAATGACGTTGTTGTCGATCAATCGCCATCCACAAACGGCTGCCCGGTTTCAAACAACTTGAGTCGTTTTTGCATCGCTTCGTTGTCGACCGCGTCGTCCATTTGCAATGCACGCTGTTGTGTTTGCACCGCAGCATCGAAATCTCCGGCTGCGGCCTGTGCTACAGCCAGCGTGTCCAGAATGACGCCCTGTTTCCACTCGGTGAGTTCGCAGGCGCGGTGGGCCAATTCGGTCGCGCGTTGTGGCTGTCGCTGGTTTTCGTCCGGTGTCGTCGCCAGCGCCCACGCCAGTGAGTTGAGTGCAACGATGGAATCCGGCTGCACCGCGATGGCCGATTCAAGATCGGTAATGGCCCGATCCCACTGACCCTGTTCCTTGAAGATGCGACTGCGGTTGTAGAAGACCTCCAGGTTACGGACACCGGAATTGACCAATCGCGTGTATTCGTTCAGCGCCTTGTCCGTGTTTCCCTGCGTGTGATAAATCGTTGCTCGACGATAACGGGCAAAATGCCGTTTGGGATCGTCCTCCAACGCGCGATCGAAATCCGCCAGCGCGGACTCAACCTGGCCCAATTCGGCGTACGCTTCACCACGTCGTTCAAAAGCCGTGCTGCGGGGCTCCAGTTCGATCGCTCGGGTCAGATCCACGATCGCCGACTCGAAATCCTGCAATGAAATCCTCACGCAGCCACGATGGAAGTGACAAAATGCCGAATCGGGAACCAGTTCCAGTGCCCGATTGAAATCTTCCAGCGCTGTCTGGGGCTGGTTGGTCGACTCCCGCAGGACAGCCCGATTGATGTAGCCAGCCGGTTGATCGGGGAACTGCTCGATGATTGCGCTAAACGCCTCGATGGCTTCGTCCGTTTGACCCAGATCACGCAACACCATGGCGCGGTTGGACAGCAGTGATTGATCGTCGGGACGCAACCGAATCGCACGTTCGAAACTGATCAATGCATTGTCCAGATCCCGTTGAGACAGACAAAACTCGGCCAGTGTGATATGCCCGTCAATCGACTGGGGGAACTGTTCGTTGTACTGAACGAAATACTTGCGTGCCTGGACCGGGTTTCCCAAACGAGCTTCCAGCTTTCCAAGACTCAGCAGCACGCCCGTCAACGACGGATCCAGCTCCAGCGCCCTGCGAAAATCCCGCCGGGCGCTATTGGGACTGCCCATAGCCTGATGACACAAAGCGCGATTGTTGTGTAGTGTTGCCATTGGTTTTCGTTCAATCAGTGCGTTGAAATCCTCGACGGCCTTGTCGTACTGCCCCAGCGCCATGTAGCTGCCCGCGCGCTCGTTGAGATAACCGGGATCGTCGGGACTGAATTCCACCAGTTGTGAGAACACTGCGATGGCTTCCTCATGTTTCCCGGTTGCCGCGAGGGTCATGGCCCGGGCCATCAACCAGCCCGTGTTTGCAGGATCCGCCGTCAGCTGTTGGTCGAACCATGCCAGTGCCTCGTCGGGTCGTTTAACGAACCGGGTGTTCAGCCAGCCCGGTGTCCCGTTGGAAACCAGGACTTCATGGCCGTCGCCCTGAGTGGCTTCGCGAATCTCCTCAACCTTAAGCGGCACACCGGCAAAAATACCGGCCTCGGAACCGTCCAGTGTTTGCAGCGATTGGTCGGCAATCGCAATAACGGTCTGACCAACCTCGAATTCCTGTGCCAATGCTGGTACGGTCAGCAATGCGACGACAATCATAATCACAACGCGTTTCATATTCGCTCCGAATCAATTGATTCTTTATTTGCCGCTATTGTAGAACAAATTTTTTCCTGATCACAACTTTCCCGCAGGGCGTAAATCATCCCTGCAATATCTCGCCGATAGCCTCGAGCAACCGGTCGCACTCCGTGGGATTGTTGAACAAATGGGTGGAAACTCGGATGGCATTGAGATTCTGTTCGTTAACGATACGGCAGCGAATTTGATAATCGCGGACCAGGCGTCCGTACAATTCGTCGTAAGGCATTCGCTCGCTGCGGAATGTGGTAATGGATGCGGAAAGCGACGGGTCTGCGGGAGTCAGCACCGTAACATCGGGCATGGCATTGAGGCCCGCGCGGACGCGATCTGCCAGACTGCGTGCATAATCGGCAATACGCTGCATACCAATCGTGTCGAGGAATTCCATCGAAGCCTCGAGTCCTGCTACGCTTGCTGCATCACGCGTGCCGGGTTCAAACCGACGCGCCGACGAGTGGTATTCAAAGTCACCGGGCAGTGAGTAACTTGATTCGCTATACGCTCCAATCTCTCCGGGTGTAACCTCGTCCAGTCGTTGCTCGCGGACATAAAGGATGCCACTGCCCAGCGGTCCTCCCATCCACTTGTGACCACTGGTGGCGTACGAATCACAACCGATCGCGGCCAAATCAACCGGGATCATCCCCGCTGATTGGGCTCCGTCGACGTGAAACCACAGGTTGTGTTCGTGAGCCAGTCGGGCAATGCCTTCGACCGGCATGTGGATACCGGTCGGCGCAGTGACGTGGCTGACCTGGATGATGCGTGTGCGTGGGGTAATCAGGTCGCGAATTTTTTGCAGGATATCGGATGCCGTGGCCGGTTGCGGATCGAACACCCGCACACGAATGTCGTCGCGTTTTTGCCGGTTCATCCAGCCAAAACTGCCGCCAGGATGGGCGTGGCTTTCAAAGATCACTTCGTCACCCGACTGCAAATCCAGCCCGGCAGCGACGGTAGCATTCCCTTCGGTGGCGTTACGCATGAAGGCAATTTCCGTGGGCGACACGCCAAAAAAAGCGGCTGCCGGTTCACGCGCCTTTTCGATCCAGGCATGTCCGTGTTCGCAAGTCGATTGCAAATCATCGATCAGATTGTGCACGGTTTGCAGCACGGGATGAGGTGCTGGACCGAGGCCACCAGCATTCATGTACGTGCGTTCGGACGTTAACGGAAACTGGGATCGCACAAGTTTCCAGTAGGCTTCGTCATCTTCGGGAAATTTGTGCGGCGGCCACGCTGTCGCTTCGCTGGTGGCAGCCAGCATCAGGCCGCCCGCCGTTTGGTGCAGGAAACGTCGACGCGAGGGACGCGATTCCGATGGGGAAGGATCCATGCGCAGGTGGGAGTTAAGGAACGCCGCGCGAGGTGATGAACGAACGGCTACCAATCATCGTATATAATCCGGTCGGACATGTGAAATTCCTGTGCGTGGACAGGCGGGCGACGCGATGCAGATTCGATGCGGATTTGGTGTGATCTTGCTGCTTGCTGGCTTAATGATTGCGACGCCAACGTGGGGTCAGCAGCAAGAGACCCTTCCTTCGCCGGATGAAGTGCTGGACGCGTTCTATGAAGTACTCGGCGGAGAAATGGCGATCGCCGGAATTGAACAGGTTCGAATCACAGGCGAGTCCGCCGAACCCATGTCCGGCGACCTTGAGTTGTTGTACAAGGACGGAAAAGTTCTGATGCGATTCACCAGCGATGGCGTCTCAGGTGAATCGGTCACGGGATTCAATGGCAAGGTCTGGTGGCGTCACCTTCCTTCCACCCCAGACCCGCAGCAAATCTCGGACGATGAACGTGCCATGGTCCAGCACTTTGCCCTGTTTACGCCACAGTTCCTGACCTGGCGCGAGCATGAAGGGTCCACGGAAGTCACCGATACGACCGAATTTCGAGGGAACCGCGTGTGGCACCTGAAATTTACGGACACCGACGGACAGGTCGTCGATCGGTACTTCGACCAGAATACAGGCTTGTTGCTGGGTGCTCGTATCGAAACGAGTTTAATCGAGCACGTGACGCTTTATGAGTTCACGGATATCGACGGCGTGATGTGGGTCAGCGCTGTAACTGCCGAACAAAAAGTCGACGATGTCGCTGCCGAGTATGACATCCAGTTGAACTTCAGCGATTTCGATTTTGATGTTGATCTGGATGACGAGCAGTTTGCGGGCCCCGGCGACCAATAGCTGAATATCTGGAATCTGACATGCAATCAGCCTTTTCGGTCATTTTTGTCGTCGCCACATTGGCATTGGGCGGGACCTGCGTTACGCAAGGGCAGCAAACCGGGACACTGCCTTCGGCTGACGACGTGCTTGATGCATTTTACGAGGCGCTCGGTGGCGAAATGGCGATCGCAGGAATCGATCAGGTCAGGATCACAGGAAGGTCCGAAGAGCCGATGCCCGCCAGCATGGAATTGTTGTACAAGGATGGCAAAATGCTTTTTCGAAACTCCAATGCAGGACAGGAGTCCGTAACGGGATTTGACGGAAAAACATGGTGGCGAAAACTCCCCGGCACCGTTCGCCCCAAGGAACTATCGGGCCAAAACCGGGCCATGGCCCGCCACTTTGCCCTGTTCTCACCCCGGTTTCTGAAGTGGCCGGAGATTAACCAATCGATTGAAGTTGTCGAATCAATTTCTTTTCGGGGCAATCAGGCGTGGCAGATGGCGTTCACCGACAGCGACGGTCAGGTCGTCGACCGTTACTTTGATCGGAATACCGGATTGCTGCTGGCTTCCCGCATCAAGACAAGTCACTTCGAACAGTTGTTCATTTATGAATTCAAGGATGTCGACGGCGTGATGTGGGTCACGGCAGTGACTGGCATGCTTACCTACTCGGTCGATTCCGACTACGAAGTGGGCGTGGAGTTTACAGATTTTGATTTCAACGCCAGATTTGACGATGGCATATTCGACATGCCGTCCACCGAATCGGATGACTAGGCCACCGGGAGCGATTGGATGTTGAGACGTTTTCTGCTACCGACCACGGTGACCGGCAAACTGTTGGCCTGTTTTGTCTTGCTCTGCCTGTTGATCTGTTCAACGGCGTATGGCCAACAAAAAGAATCGTTACCCTCGGCTGATGATGTGCTGGAAGCGTTCTATGAATCACTCGGTGGCGAAATGGCGATCGCAGGAATGAGTGAAATTCGGTTCAAGGGAACCTTTGGTGGCCCTGCGTCTGGCAACCTGGAGGTGAAGTACAAGGACGGCAAGTTCGCGTTTGAATACGACCTTGAGGGCTTTGGCCGACTCCGGCAGGGATTCGATGGAACATCGTGGTGGCGATCGATGCCAGACCAGCAAATCGAGGTTCTCGAAGGAGAGGACAAGGCGATGGCCAGCCAGCTTTCATTTTGTACACCCCAGTTTCTCGACTGGCGTGACTTCGACGGAACGATTGAGGTTGTTGAGGCTGCCGATTTTCGTGGCACCGACGTGTGGCATCTGACATTTACCGATGAAGTGGGCGCTGCGGTCAACCGGTTTTTCGATCAAGAGTCGGGTTTACTGGTCGCGTCTAATCTGAAAACAAAACAAGCGGACTCGACTACCCTGTACGAATTCGAAGAATTCGAAGGCGTCTTGTGGGCCTCCAGGATTATCAGTGAAACGAGAATCGACGGTGTCGACGAGATGTATTCCACCGAAATCCTGTTCACTGAATATGATTTCGATGCCGAACTGGACGATGATGAATTGGCCATGCCCGGCAAGGATTCCGACAACTGACGACTCTGGAGCAAGATTGTGATGCAACGCATCCTGATCCCGACCTCGCTGACCAACAGCCTTTTGGCCGGCTTTCTATTCATCTGGATACAGGCCTGGACTGCAGTTGCATCGGGGCAACAGCAGACGCTTCCCTCGGCGGATGAAGTTCTCGATGCGTTCTACGAAGCGCTGGGCGGTGAGATGGCAATCTCAAGTGTGAGCGACGTGCGATTCACCGGCAGTTATGGTCGCCCAGGCAACCTGGAGGTGAAATACAAGTCTGGCAAGTTCGTACTTGGCTACGATATGGGGGACTCAGGGCAGCTCCGGCTGGGATTCGATGGAACGAAATGGTGGCGATCGCATCCCCGCCGAAGAATCGAGATTTTGCAGGGAGAAGACATGGCGATGGCTCGCCAGTACTCGGTTTGTTCACCCCGGTTTCTTGAATGGCGTGATATCGACGGCGCAGTTGAAATTGTTGAGGGAACTGATTTTCGCGGTACGGCCGTCTGGCACGTGAAGTTTACCGACGACGAGGGCGTAGTGGTTGATCGGTTCTTCGATCAGGAATCCGGATTGCTGGTCGCTACGAAAGTTGAGTCAGAAAAAGCGGACTCAACCATGCTGTACGAATTTGAAGACTTCGAAGGCGTTTTGTGGGCATCCCGACTTGTCAATGAAACAAAGATCAAAGGCAACGAAAATGTGTATGCCACCGAAATTCTGTTCACCGACTATGACTTTGATGCTCAACTGAACGACGATGACTTTGCCATGCCGGGCGATTATTCTGACGACTGAAAACAGGAGCAAGACTGTGATGCAACGCGGCCTGATATCCACCGCCCTGATTGCCTGCGTGCTGTGCGGGACGCCGGCTACACAAGGACAGCAGGCAGAAATATTACCGGAGCCCGATGAAGTGCTTGATGCGTTCTATGAAGCGCTGGGTGGTGAAATGGCGCTTTCCGGACTAAGCGAAATACACGTCCGGGGCAGTTACGGCGGATCCTCTTCCGGCTCGATCGAAGCGAAGTACAAGGACGGCAAACTCCTCCTGGAGTACGAAGTGGATGGCTTTGGCAAGCTCAGGATGGGATTCGACGGCACGACATATTGGCGATCCATACCAGGTCAACCAGCCATAGAGTTAGATGGAGAAGACCTCGCAATGGCCCGCAACTTTACTTTGCTACCGCCCCAATTCCTTAATTGGCGCAGTTTTGAGGGCACAACCGAAGTAATTGAAGGCACAGACTTTCGCGGCAGAGCGGTCTGGCATCTGAGATTCTCCGGCGACGACAAGATTGAGATCGATCGGTATTTTGATCGAGACAACGGGCTACTCGTTGCTGTCGACCTGAAATCCACGCACGCGGATACGACCACACTGTACGAATTCGAGGAATACGAAGGTGTGTTGTGGCCCCACAACATCACGACTGAAAGCATGATCGATGATTTGACCGCGGTCGCAACGACTGAGGTCCGGATCACGGAAATCGATTTCGATGCCGAACTGGACGACGATGACTTTGCCATGCCCGACGACGATTCGGATGACGAGGACCAGTGACGTTGCCCTGGACGCCCCTGATCCCCGCGGATCGACGGCTTTGGGAAGTCATCGTACGGTGTTACGGACGCTGGACAAACAAGCTTGGCTTAACAAGAAACGCGAGAACCATGATGAGCGGACTGCTGTTGAAGCGACGCTGGTGGATGCCGCTCGTGCTGACCTGTTTTCTGGCTTCCACTACTGCGGCACAGGATCCGGATGAGCTTCCGTCTGCAAACACCGTGATTGAAGATTTCATCGACGCGCTGGGTGGTGAGATGGCCTTGTCCAATCTCGAGTCCTGCCGCATCCGTGGCCGGATCGCGGGACCCGTGTCTGGAGAGATGCATGTGCAGTGCAAGAACGACAATTTTCTGATCGAGATGGAGTGTTCGGGACCAGCCTCGGGATTAACCAAACTTGTCTACGGGCGAACTGACGGCAAGTGGTGGCGACAAAACAAAACCGGCGATGACTCAACCCGGAAAGTCGTCGAGAACGAGATGGCCGCCGCGACTCAACCGTTCAACATGACGAATCTGTACTTCCGCGGCTGGCTCAAATTCGACGGACAGATTGAAATGATCGGCAAGACCAGCTTCGCGGATCACGATGTATGGCACC
>JBPCVB010000599.1:0-20855 GCA_051010855.1 Pirellulaceae bacterium
AGAATCGCCGACTTGTCACCGACATTGATTTGTTTCAGCAGGTTGTTGATGGCGCGTTCCAGGCCCCGGGCCTGCACCGTACTTTCAAATGAGTAACGATTGGGACCGAGATGCATCACGTAGTAACGCTGGCCAATCTTGAGCATGGAAACAATCGTCTGATTCGGTTGCAGCTGTTGCTGAATCTCGGGAATCGTCAACGGTCGGGGGAAGGCCAGTTCGACTGGCTCACGCACCAGCGCCAGCTTGCGAATCATGGTTTCCTGTTGATCGACCACGCCCGCCAGGTCGGTCAGTAATTTCTTTTGGCGAGTCCGCTCATCGGTATTGGCGGCCGGCGAGACGGGCAGCTGTTGCAGTTCATTACGCAGTTGCCGGGCACGGTCTGACAGTTCCTTCCATGAGGGAAACCTCTGCATCAAGGCGTCGCGTTGCCCGCGGGCCGTTTCGCCAAGGGCCTCCTCCGGCGCTTCAAGCACCCAGCGTAACGAGAGCAGGCGTCCGCCCAGGGGCAATGCACTAAAGAACCGTTGCCGGCGAATCAGTTCGGCAATTCCGATGGCCTTTTCTTCGGCTTTGCGGGAAAGCGTAATCTCGAACCAGCGTTCCATCGGCTCATAGTGAGGCGTGGCGACAAACGCCATCGTTTCCTCGGGACGCAATAACCAGTCGGCATCCGTCGGCTCGTTCAACAAAACGTCGTACAGCAATTCCGATTCGCGGTCGGTCACCTGGCCTTCGCGAACGGCGTTGTCGGCCATGCCAATCTGGAACAGCCACCGCGATGTGTTGCGGGCGGCTTCGAGGAAACTTTCGAATTGCTTGTCTCCGTTGCGAATGTCATTGTCGATGTAGGCGGTCATGGCCGCCGCGTACAGCCATTGGGTGTACAGGTCGGTGCGACGCAGGTCATTGCGTGACATTTCACTTCGCGCCTTGCTTAACGCCGCCGATGCGTCCTGCGTGTTTCCTGATTCGGCCGAAACCATTGCGGAGTTGATTAACAAGGAAGCCTGCAACGTGTCCTTGTTTTCCTTTTTGGCCCAGTCAATGGCTGCTTCGAGCACCGGATAAGGGGTCATCGTTCGGCTGGAACTGTGAATCAGCGTGGCGTACCGCAACGACTCTTCAACCATGTCGTATTGCTCATAGGCCGCGGCACAAATCGAAGCTTCCAGAAACAGTTGCTGTGCGGCATCCAGGTTTTGGGCCCGGGCAGTGATTTTGCCCAGCATCAACAACGCCACCGGTGTCAGCGGATGGTCGCGGCCACTGATCTGCAAGGAAGACTGCAGCACGGCAGCCGCGCGGCTATCGTCCTCCATCGAGGCCAATGCAAGACCTTTGGCTACACCCTGCCATGCCGACGGAATGGTATTTCCACCGTCGCCGATTAAACGAGTCGACAGAGTCCGCGTGTACGGATCGATGACACAGGTCGGGCCCTTGATCATCTGGCGACGGTACAACGCCAGAGAAACACATCGCATGACTTCTGCCATGTCGACGCTGCGCCAACGCGCTGGATCGACAACACCGCCTCCCCGCATAGCCGCCTCGTTGGCTGCATCAGACTGACCAAGCATCACCAGCATCCGGTTATCGAACTTGCCATAGTTGGGAGATCGCGCGGACGCGGCCCACGGTACCTCGGTCGCTCGACGCGACGCGCTGCCGTCTGCCAATAACGATTCCGGAAACTGGGTACGAGTCGGCCATTGCTGCAGATCCATGTACAATCCCAGCGCCGCTTCATATTGCTCGATGGCTGAGGCATAGTCGCCCAGACGATAGTAGTTCTCCCCGAGCATGGTCCAGTAGCAAACTGAATCCAGAAAGTTTCCGTTAACGTCGCGAAACGCGGTATTGGAAAACGTGCGCAACCGTCGACCCGCGTCGTTATATTCGCCCGAATACATCTCGCCAAAGATGATGTAGTATTCCGGCTTGGGCATCGGCTGCGGTCGCGCGGCCTGTTGGGCCAGGGCTGGCAGCGACAACATGCTGGCAAGCATGGTGATTGCCAAAACCGGAATGAACGTCCCGCGTACAAATAAATGAAACGTCGAGCAACCACGGCAACTTGCTGGATTCACGGCGCATACCCTTTGAGAAAAAACTGCAGCAAGCCTAAACGTCGACCGATCGCCACTGGCCGCTGCCAGCGATGATTCGACAAGCAAAAGCAAAAAGAAAAACGCCTTCGATCTCGAGAAGCCGACATGGGTGGAGAATAGCTTGCTTCCTGCCCCTCTGTTACTGAAAGCATACCGGGATTACCGGCAAAAGACGAGTGTTTTGCGTATCTGCTGGCGTGGGTCACCGTTTTTGAGGCCATTTTTGTAAGGGAAAATCCCAAATGCCTCAAAGTCGGCCTGAGCGGTGACCGATACAGGTTGTAACGGTTAAGCCGATTATTTCGCACGCCATCCTTGTGGATAGGCGCGGCGCGGGCATACGTGTGTCGGCGCGTTGGCGGCAAACATGGAGTTTACCCACCGATGAAACGCAAAAAAACAAGCAAATGGGTCAACGGAATCCTGTGCGCAGCAATGCTGATGTTGTCAGCCGCTGCCTTCACGGGATGCCAGGTTAGCGTCGCCGGCCAGACTCTGCCCAGTTCGTACTACTTCTACGATGACATTCAGTACTTCCGCAAGGGTCCTGAATTCAAGCTTTCCAGAGAAGCAGCAGCTCTGAAAGCAGCCCAGGCTGATGCAGCCCTTTTGGGTAACTAGTTTCAACGTTGTAGCAGCACACAAGTAACAGTCAAAACCACCATGGTCTACGGGCCGTGGTGGTTTTTTTTTGTAACGTGCAAGACGCCTTCAGCCAGGCATCACTTCGATCAATTCGGTTGAATGCCCCTCATCTGCAAACTCCGGCATCGTGACGGCCATCTCGGACAATACGCGTAACGCGTGGCGTCCATGTTCCCCCAGGTCGATCGTATAGTCGTTGACATACAGGTCGACATGCGCGAACAGCACATCGTCTCCAAATTCAGTCGCGTATTTGCGCATCGTCGGCAACGTCGCATCGCGATGTTGCAACCCATACTCGATCGACGCCCGGATGATGCGTTGAATCTTCGCCAGCAGCTCATCGCCTAATGAGCGACGGCCGACAATGCCTCCCAGCGGTAATGCACTGCCCGTCGTCGTTTCCCACCATTGGCCAAGATCCGCTATACAATCCAGTCCGGATTGCTGCCATGTGAATCGGCCCTCGTGAATGCACACGCCGTAATCGGCATTGCCGGCCTGCAAGGCAGGCATGATTTCCGAAAACACTACCTGCTTCATTTCGTGATCGTCGCCGAACGCCAGGCGGTACAACAGCGTGGCTGTGGTCGTGCGCCCGGGACACAGCACCACCGGTTGCCGCGAGTGTACTGTGCGGAAATTGTCGGGACTCAGGCCTTTGTGACGTGACAACAACAAGGGCCCGACGCCAAAACCCAGTGCCGACCCGCTGGACAGAATGACAATTTCACTGCCCAACAACAGTGCTGTGTGAAAACTCGCCTTGGCTACGTCGTAGCAGCCGGCCAGCAGGTTTTCATTAAGTTGCTGGACATCCAGTAGTTCGATGTCAAACTCCAGGCCCTGCAAATCAATAGCCCGGTTCATAATTGCATGAAACGCAAACGTGTCATTGGGACACGTCGAAATACCAAGTTTGATGTTGCGTGACATACAGTTAAGTACCCATGGGCTTGCACGATGGCTGGTCGAACAATCCGCCGAATCGGAATCGTGCGTTGTGCCTGAACTTACGTTAACATGATCGCATGACTAATCGAATTCTCATTTTCCAAACCGTCGTTCATACCGCATTGTTCACACTGATTTGTGCCGGGTGCAACAACCAACCCGCGCAAGGTCCGTCTGTCAATGAAATCGACTATGGTCCCGGGATCCCGCCGGTGACGGAGGATGTAGCCGGGCAGCCCGAGCCAGATTTACCCAGACCCGAGGGCATGGTGTGGATTCCGGGCGGCAAATTCCTGATGGGTAGCAACGATCCCGAAGCGCGGGATAACGAACAACCTCCGCATGTGGTCATTGTTGACGGGTTTTATATGGATGAAACGGAGGTCACCAACGAGTCCTTTGCCGAATTTGTTGAGGCTACGGGCTACGTTACCATCGCTGAGAAGAAGCCGGAACTCGATGACGTGATGGCGCAACAACCACCCGGCACCCCACCTCCGGACCCTTCGGTTCTTGTACCAGGCTCGATGGTCTTCACACCCACTGACAGACCAGTGTCGACCAGCCAGCCGGGTGACTTCCAGCAGTGGTGGCGGTGGCAACCCGATGCCGACTGGCGGCACCCGTCTGGACCAGGCAGTTCGCTGGAAGGGCTGGACCAGCACCCGGTCGTGCAAATTGCCTGGGACGATGCCGTGGCCTATTGCGAGTGGGCCGGCAAACGGCTGCCGACCGAAGCCGAATGGGAATTTGCAGCCCGTGGCGGTTTAAACCAGCAGCCTTATGTCTGGGGATCTGACAGGGTTTCCGATGAGAATCCGCAAGCAAATATATGGCAGGGACAATTTCCAGTCCGCAATGCAAAGCTGGACGGCTATGAGACTTCGTCACCGGTAAAAAGTTTTCCACCCAACGGGTATGGGCTGTATGACATGGCCGGCAACGTGTGGGAATGGTGCAGCGACTGGTTTCGTCAGGATACTTATCGCTCACGGGCCAGTCGGGTTACTCGCAATCCGACAGGACCCTCATCGACCGATCATCCACTGGAACCGCGCAAGGCCAAGAGAGGCGGATCGTTTCTGTGCCATCGCGATTATTGCTCCAGTTACCGGCCCGCGGCACGCATGTCGACCAGTCGTGATTCCGGAGCCAATCATGCGGGCTTTCGTCCGGTGATGACCGAGGCCACGTGGCGCGAGAGGCTGGCCGAGGATGCCGGGCCATCTAAGGATGGCGGGCCAGCTAAGGATGGCGGGTAATAATTCGGCTGGGACGGAGCCTCGCCCCCCAATCAGGAATCTTGTTTGCCCTTTGGTATCGAAACGGTGCTCTTCTGCCGTGAAGCCAGCGTCCGGCTTCCCCAGTCGAAACACAGCACCACACACATGGCCGCAAACGCGACCAGCACGTGTCGCCAGAATTCGCCGTCCAAAGCATCCGGCCATTCCGGTCGATAAATCCGCTGCTTGACTTCCTCGATTTCGGGAGTGGTGTTGACCTGAAAGGGCCACAGCAATGGCAAGCTGCCAACCATCAGTCCGCACAACAATGCGAGCGTGGGCGCTGGGTAACGATCCAGGAATCTGCGCAGCACTCGCGAAAACAACAGCAACCCGGTAATGGCACCCAGTATGAAGACGATCGCGACTGGCAAATTCGCCGCGACGTCCTCGAACTGCAGCAACGACTTGACGCGGTGCACCAGCGGCTGATAGACGCCCAGCAAGATCAGGATCAAGGCGCCACTGATTCCCGGCAGAATCATTGCGCAGATAGCGATTGCCCCGCACAGGAACAGATACCAGAGCGGTGGATCCGTGAAGGCCGATGCGGGAGTCAGTTGCGTAACCAACAGCGCGACCACCAGACCAGCCAGCGCCATGGTCCACACTACGGGTGGTCGCACGCGATCGAGTTGCGCAATCATCTGCCCCACAATGATCGTGGCGGCAATGATCATGCCGAAGAAGGCGGCCAGGATCAGCGTGCGGGTGGAGTCGACTTCCAGATAATGACCGACAGTGCGAATCGTAATTACAAACCCGGTAACCAGTCCAGCTCCGAGTGTCACCACAAACTTCCAGTCAACATGTTCGGCTGCTTCGCGAAACCGTCGGGCCAGCAGCAGTTTGACCCATTGCCGGTCAAAGCTGCTGATGACGCGAATCAGTCGGTGATAGATGCCCGTCAGCAACGCCACGGTGCCACCCGAGACACCGGGAACCACATCCGCCGCGCCCATACATGCGCCCTTGAGGAAATTAACAAAGTGATTCATCGATGGCTGCCTTTGAGCATTTACCGCTAATTGTTTTGGTTCAGTCGCTGGTGCAATAGGGGAATGGTCGGCTTTTGACAGATGGCTTTCACAAAATATCGGGTATTCCACCGTTCTCCCATGCGTTTGTTTTCTGTTTTCGCTCGTTAGGTGATATCCCGTGCCGTTAAAGTGTGATTAACACGTTGCGGGCCCATTGATTGAAACGACCGTTGACAACTTGTAGAATCTGGCATCAACTCGCGATGATTCTGGCAGCATGTGACCGATGACGTGGATGGAAATACGGGCTCCGGCGAAAGTCAATCTTTTCCTGGAGTTGATCGAGCGGCGTAGCGATGGGTTTCACGAACTGGAAACCATTATGACCCGGATCAGCCTGTCTGACCGGTTGTATTTGCGTCGCCGCAGCGATGACAAGATCCGCTTGATCAGCGTTCCGAAATCGCGACGTCCCATCGCAGTCCCCCTGGACGAATCGAATCTGGTGTGGCGCGCCGTGGATGAACTGCGTCAATCGACGGGTTGCCGTTTGGGCATCGACATTGCCCTGGAAAAACACATTCCCGTCCAGGCCGGTCTGGGTGGCGGCTCCAGTGATGCCGTTGCTGCTCTGGTTGCGGCCAACCGCCTGCTCGATTTGCATCAGTCGCGAACGCAGCTGCGGGCCATCGCCGATCGCATCGGCAGCGACACCGGGTTCTTTCTTGACGGGCCAACTGCGTGTTGTACCGGACGGGGCGAACAGGTGAGTGAAATTCCGGCATCCCGCAACATCTGGCTGACTCTGGCCAAGCCACCGGCAGGTTTGTCCACGGCTGATGTTTATCGAGCCAGCCGCGTACCCGAAGTGAAACGCTCCGGACGTGAGTTGTTGCCAGCGCTGGCCCGCGGCAATGTGCGAAAGGTTGGGCGCCTTATGAGTAATCGCTTGCAGGACGCGGCGGAAAAACTGACACCCTGGATTGGCCGCTTGCGACAGGAGTTTGCCGAAGTGTCATGCGTCGGTCACCAGATGACCGGCAGTGGATCCGGCTATTTCGGTTTGTTTGCCGGACGGGCGCGGGCCTGTCGCGCTGCACAGGTATTGCGTGCGCGATTGCCCGATGTGGATTTTTGGTGTGTACGAGCAACAGGGTTGAACGTGGTCCCAAGCTGACAAACACCTGCTGATCAGGAACCGGATGATAAGGGAGTGTTGAAATGGAGATCACCGAAGTCCGCATCAAGTTGATGGAGAACTCGGAAGACCGGCTTCGGGCGTTCTGCAGCATTACCTTTGATGACTGTTTCGTGATTCGCGATCTAAAGATTATCGAAGGCAATTCAGGACCCTTTGTGGCGATGCCGAGTCGCAAACTGACCGCGCATTGTCGCCAATGCAACGCCAAAAATCACTTGCGCGCGCGGTTCTGCAACCAATGCGGCAAACGAATGGGTGGTGACAAATACACCTTTGACGATCAGGGCAGGGCCAAGCTGTACGCCGATATCGCGCATCCTATCAACGCGGAGAGTCGCGAGCAGATTCAGAGTCGGGTCATCGGTGAGTTCTATGAGGAACTGGAACGCGCCAAGCAACCGGGCTACGTGTCACGTTACGACGAGGAATATGGAGAATCATCGCCCCGCAGACATGACAGCCGCGCGGATCAATCTCATAACGCCCCGCGTACTCCGCACGAAAAATCCAGTCACCATCCGTCGCAAATGGATACCGGTGCCGGTGGCGAAGCGGGTGATGAGCCCGCGTCCGGAAGCGACGAAACCGATTTTGGGCGTGGTATCTTCTAACACGCTGCCTAGCTGGCCAGTCGTTCCAGCATATCGAGCAGGTGCCGGGGAATCGGCCGATGGCTGGCGAACGTCTCCTCCAGTGGCACACTGACGCAGTCATCATCCTGGGTACCGATCATGACTCCGGTTTCACCGCGTGCCAGTGCCAGTACGGCGCCATAGCCCATTTGCGAAGCACGTCGGCGGTCTTCCGGCGTCGGTGCACCCCCGCGTTGCAAATGCCCCAGCACGACCACTCGTGTGTCGAAAGGGCAGCCCAGCTGCTGGAGCTGGTCGTTCAGAATCTCGGCACCGCCGGTCTCATCACCTTCAGCGACAATCATCATGATTGAGTTCTTGCCACGGTGCTTGAGTGCGTTTAGCTGATCCATGATCGCCCGATAGTCGGTGGTCGTTTCCGGAATTGCGACCATTTCCGCGCCCGAGGCAATGGCGGTGTACACCGCGATGTAGCCACTATGGCGCCCCATTACCTCGATCAGAAACATGCGATCATGGCTGTGGGCCGTGTCCCGAATCTTGTCGACTGCATCCACGGCCGTTTGTACTGCCGTCGAAAACCCGATGGTGTAGTCGGTCCCCAGCAAGTCGTTATCAATCGTGCCGGGGCAGCAAACGATCTTGCCATCCCAATATTTGGACAGGGCAATGGCGCCGCGAAATGTCCCGTCGCCCCCGACCGGAACGAGGGCATCGATCTCCGCCTCCTTGAGGATGGCGGCCGCCTGTTTTTGACCGGCTGTGTCACGAAAGACCTTGCTGCGGCTGGAGTGCAGAAAGGCCCCGCCATGTGCGACCCAGTCGGACACACACCGCAGTGTCATCCACGGCTGGCCGGCCGGATTCAGGTGAAACTGCTTTTCCAGCAGCCCCTGATAACCGCGGCGAATTCCCATCACTTCATGCCCCAGAGACAGGGCCGTTCGCACGACTGCACGCACGCAGGCATTCATGCCGGGCGCGTCACCTCCGCTGCAAAATACGCCGATTCTCATGTGTCCTGCAGCCCCGGTCAGCCAACCCCGTTTTGCCTTGATTGCCTCGTTCCAGGCCCCTATACTCTGTGATTCCCAAGTCGCCAGCAAGTGCCCTGTAACGTACCCCTGACCTCTCGGCAACCTCATGACCATCGACAAAAGTTTGAAAATCCAGGCGGGTTCGACCAAGCAGCGTAACGTGCTGACCCGCACCGAGCGACTGGCCCAACTCATCGAGACAGACCGTTGGGCCGAAGGTGATTCGATCTATGGCTTGCCCAAGGTGCGGGTGCAAAAGATCTCGATGAAGAAAAAGAAGAAGGTCAAGAAGGTCGAAGAAGACGAGGCCGCCGAAGCAACTGGTGACGACGCCGCAAACCCCGCCGCCAGCTAGTTGACGCCGGAGCTACCAACCGCTGTGTTACCGGCATTAGTCGGCTCAGCCTTCACGGTCTTCGCCTAAGCCGCGCGTTGCGAATCATCGCTTGAGATCGCCACGGTATCGGCCAGCCGTCCATCGCGTCGGACCTCAATCGTCACACCGCCGATCAACCATACGGCCTGCACGGATCCGATGCAGAATCGGTAACCATGCAGACAGCCGTCCTTAAGCAGGATCGTTTCACGCATCTCCTTGCGCGATTCCAGACTGGCGTGAGTCATCACCCAGCGCTGCAATATCCCTCGAACCTGGTCCAACGTGTGTTGCATGGTCTTATTTGAAAAAATCCGGGCCTGGTGGCACTTGTCTGAAATCGACTAATCAGGCAGGCCGCTTCAGCCCCGGCCTTGCTAGCTGGCAAGGTTTGTGCATCCTTCGTCGCCATCACAGAATTTTGGTCCCGTCCTGCGACGGTTCCCCCTGGAAGACGTAATAATGACTTACCTTCTCTCCCTCGAGTTGTTCGCGTAGTCCGTGGCATGAGCGTTACTTCCTTACGATTGCCTTCCAGGGCCGTTGAAAGCCACTATTACATTACAGCGGCACCAAATTGACGTGGCTCCAATGAGCGGATTCCGGCCACAAATTGACCCTCCCCGGCCAACCTTGTAATATTCTCCGACTTCAACTGGTTTCTAATTGGCAGGCCCTATGGCTACAGGCGACCATCTGGTTGTTCAATACGGCGCTTACACGCATCATGGCATCGATGTCGGCAATGGCATGGTGATCCACTACGGTCGTGGTCTGCACAACAAGCGGAATGCGCGCGTGGAAGTCGTGGCATGGGATATGTTTGCCGGCCAATATCCGGTCCGTATCGAGCCGGACGCCGCCCGGTTTTCGCCGCAGCTGGTAGTGGCCCGTGCCTGGAGCCGGCTGAGCGAGTCGGATTACGACGTTTTCGACAATAACTGCGAGCACTTCGTGAACTGGTGCCGTCTTGGCATCGCGGACAGCCGGCAGGCAAATCTGGTCGATTCAGTTTGTCGGCGAAGCGGCGCCGCCGCGGTCAAACTGGCCGTCCCGCGACTGGCACAAAAGCTGGCCACCGGAAAATTGGCAGTCCGCGCTGCGGGTGCCGCCGGACTACCGGCTGCCCTGGCAGGCGATGCAGTGCAGTTTTCGGCCGAGATATTGGCCCTGCGGCAAGGCAAGGACCGGAGTCAGACCGGGGAAATCGGTCGTCGCTCCGGGGCATTGGCTTCCAGCGGCGTTGGCTTTCTACTGGGGGGACCTGCTGGTGCAGCGGTTGGCTTTGGCAGCTGGCTGTTGGGCGAGTTGATTGGCGAGCAGACATCTGCTGCCACTCGCGACGCCATGCGGGCGGCAACCGCCAGATAGTAACCGTAAATTGAATCCGCTGGCCCGGCGATCGACAACCGGAACCCGAAGCAGTCGCGAGGGCCTTTCGATGTCGGTATCCCTCGGTGACGTTGCGGGTTCCGATTCAAACATACGATTCCCGGACATCACTGACCTTGAAAAGCCTGATTGTAATTCCTGCGCGTCTGGAATCGACGCGACTCCCGCAAAAGCTGTTGCTAAACGAGACCGGCCGACCCCTGATCGAGCACACTTATGAATCGGCCAGCAAGGCAAAGGTTACCAGTGATATCCTTGTGGCCGCCGACGACGCACGTATTGTCGACGCGGTAACGGGATTCGGCGGGCGAGCCGAATTGACGCGACCAGATCACAACAGTGGCACTGATCGTTTGGCTGAAATCGCCGGGCGTTATCCGGATGTTGAGCTGTTGATCAACGTACAGGGAGACGAACCCGAGATTGATCCGGCCGATATCGACCTGGCCGCGGGATTGTTGCTGAACAACCCCGATGCGGAGATGTCCACGCTCGCGTCGCCACTGAACGATGCGGCACGCATCGAGGACCCAGCCTGTGTAAAGGTCGTGTTTGATGCCCGGGGCAGGGCCATGTATTTCAGTCGCAGCCCGATTCCGCATCCCCGTGACGGGATCACCAGCGTGCACAGTCAATCGACAACGACGTGGCACCAGCATGTCGGTTTGTACGTGTACCGCCGCGATGCGCTGCTGCAACTGGCCGCTGCTTCGCGGCCACCGGCCGAAGTCGCCGAGTCCCTGGAGCAGTTGCGGGCGTTGCATCTGGGAATGACCATTTTGGTCGGCGTCACTCCGCGTCACGCGAGTGGCATTGATACACTCGCTGATTATCAGGCGTTTGTCAGTCGAACGGGCACTTGATAAAATGGTGTGCTTTGAAATTTTTCGGAGCTGCTAAAAAGATGGAATGCGCACCAAAATCGGGGAAGGATACTCGATGACCAAGTTTATTTTTGTGACCGGTGGCGTTGTCAGCTCGCTGGGCAAAGGGCTGACGAGTGCTTCAATCGGGATGCTGCTGGAGCGACGCGGATTACGCGTACGTATGCAAAAGCTTGATCCCTATATCAATGTCGACCCGGGCACGATGAGCCCTTACCAGCACGGTGAAGTTTATGTGCTGGACGACGGCAGCGAGACCGACCTGGATCTGGGTCACTATGAGCGATTTACCAACAGCCCGCTGACCCGTCATTCCAACTACACTACTGGCCAGATCTACCTGTCGGTGATCGAAAAGGAGCGACGCGGCGAGTTCCTCGGCAAAACTGTGCAGGTGATCCCGCACATCACGGACGAAATCAAACGCTGTATCCACAAACTGGCCGATGACGATGTCGACGTTGTCATCGCGGAAATCGGTGGCACCGTTGGCGATATCGAAAGCCAGCCCTTTTTGGAAGCCATCCGTCAATTCTCGTCCGACGTAGGCAAGGCGAATTGCCTGTACATCCACCTCACGCTTGTTCCGTATCTCAAGGCCGCTGGCGAGCTAAAAACCAAACCCACTCAGCATTCGGTAGGCCAGTTACGACAAATCGGTATTCAGCCGGATCTCCTGATCTGTCGCAGCGAACGCAGCATCGGCAGTGAGGAACGCGAGAAGATTGCCTTGTTCTGCAACTTGCCGGTCGAAGCCGTCATCGAGGAACGCGACAAAGATTTTTCCATCTACGAAGTTCCCATCAGTCTTGTGGATCACGGTCTGGACCAACTGGTCGTCGAACGGCTGGGTTTAAAAACCCGCTCGCTGGAATTGGACGACTGGCGCGAGCTGATTCATCGCATGCGAAATCCGGAAACAGAGATGAGCATCGCCGTGGTCGGCAAATACGCCAAACACAAGGACGCCTACAAATCGATCTACGAAGCCATCGATCATGCCGGTATGGAGCATTACGCCCAGATTCGCGTCGGTCGCATCGAGAGCGAGGAAATTGAACGCGAAGGCCCCGAACGCCTGCTGTCCGGATACGACGGTATTCTGGTACCGGGCGGTTTTGGTGAACGCGGAACCGAGGGCAAGGTCGAGACCATCCGTTTTGCCCGCGAACGAAAAATCCCGTTTTTTGGCATTTGCCTTGGTTTGCAATGCGCCGCCATTGAATTCGCCCGCAACGTTGTCGGCCTGAAGACGGCCAACTCGACGGAGTTTGACAAGGACACGACGGATCCCGTGATTTGCCTGCTGGATGAGCAAAAAAACATCACGTTCAAGGGTGGCACCATGCGGCTGGGCGCACAGGCATCGGAACTGGCCGACAACAGTCGTGCCAGGGACTGGTACGGCACTCCAGCGATTTCCGAGCGACATCGACACCGCTACGAATTCAACAATGTTTATCGCAAACAGTTTGAGGCACACGGAATGTTGTTTGCCGGCACCAGTGACAACGGACAACTGGTCGAGATCATTGAACTGATCGACCATCCGTGGTTTGTTGCCGTGCAGTTCCATCCCGAATTCAAGTCCAAACCGACTCGCTCGCATCCATTGTTCTCCGGATTTATTCAGGCGGCGCTGCGACGGGAAAATGTGGATGTCGAGGTGAGCAGTCCTTAACGTGAACTGCACAAAAATCGTTTCTGTTTTCTGAATCAATCAACTCCCAACGAAATGACTCTCCATGAGCGACCACGAATCTCCAGCCGACAACGAACCCAAAATCCACGTCGATGACGACTGGAAGTCGCAAGTGGAACAGGAAAAGGAAGAACTCCGGAAACAGATGGAGTCGGAATCGGCGAACCAGCCGGCTGGCGAAATCGAGATGCCGCCCGCGTCTTTTCCCATTCTGATAACCACGATGGCAACTCAGGCGTTAGCCAATCTTGGTCAGATACCCGACCCAATCGAGGGGAAACCGGTAATCCGCAAATCACTGGCCAAGCACTTTATCGACACGCTGGCCATGCTGGAAGAAAAGACCCAGGGCAACCTCGACGACACTGAAAAACAGATGCTGGAAGAAACCTTGCATCAACTTCGTCTCGTGTTTGTGAACACACCGGATTCGATGCCTGAGAAGGGCCAGCAGCCAGCATCACCGCTGGAGTTGCCAGACTGATTGGTCGATTTATCGAATCCCACCACAGGCAGCGCAGAGTACCTCAAAGTGCTCTGGTGCGCAGCGTGATCGCCACGGTACATTGAACCCGCGATTGCGATGGTGCATCTCCTTTCCTTGATCCCTGGTTCCGTTATGAACTGCGCCCTGAATCTGTGCTCCCTGATTGTCGTGGTGGTCATCGGTCTGTCCGGTTGTAACAACAACGCTGGCAACCAGTCTGATCAAGCGTCGAATCAATCGGAAAGGTTGCAGGAACCGACCGGAGGATCAGGCAACGGCGGCATCGTGGAAGCGATCCAGAACCAGTCCATCCTGGACGCCGGCACCGAAGAGCCCATTCCCGAAGATAAAGACGAATTGCTGACGTTTCTTGCCCGCAAGCAGCAGGAAATGTTGCGTGAACAGAATCCCGGGGCACAATTGCTGCTACAGCAACAGCGAACCGAAGCGAGTCGTGCGTTGCTCGGCATGCAACTGGGCGCTGAACAGCGGCTGCAAGTGGTACGGTCGCTGCTGGATGCCCTGTTGCGTCGCGCGAGCCTGGGTGATGGCACCGCGCGTTCGGAATTTCTGGAACTGGCCAGTGACCTGCGGCGTCATCCAGACAAGGGGATTGTCGACGCCGTCGCAATAGCCGGGCTGTACCACGAATTGGGTAATCAAGGCGGCGCGGACGAGTTGAATATTGAACCCGTCGTGCAAACCGCCAGAGGAATTGCTGAGCAGTTCCCGGAAAGCTTTTCCACGATGCGTGAACTTTCCACGTTTGCAGACGGCCTGCTGCGGCGTGGAGAGCGCGAAGCCTGGCGTCGCATCATTCGTGAGCTCGTCAACATCTACGGCAACTCCACCGATGAACAGGTACAGACCTGGCACAAAACGCTGGCCTCGCGTCTGCGAATCGCGGAATTGAATCTGGACGTAATCATGAACAATATTCGCGATCAGAAACCTGACGCGATTGACCAGTATCGCAGTGTCGCCAATCAGATGCTCGGCGATCCTGACCTGGACGTCCCGGGGATGGAGCAACTATTGGGATCCATAACCTGGCTGGAACGTGGCCAGTTGCGTGACGAAGCGATGGAAGCCAACCGGGTTGTTTTGGCGGCAAGTCTCAACACGACCAACCCCGATATGCAGGAAAGAATCCAGGAGGTCTGTGAGTTACGACAAACGCGACTGTCGCTGGTTGGCGAATCATTTGAGATCGACGGCCAGACTGCTCGTGGCATCCCATTCGAATGGACACAATACGCCGAGGGGCACCCCCTGATGGTTGTATTCTGGTCGCCTGCAGAGCCGACGTCTGTTACTTCAGTACGCAGCCTGGCCGATACCTGGGAAAAGCGCAAGGAACAAGGATTGAAATTCCTGGCCGTCAATATTTCCACCAGCGGCAGCTCACCGACGCGTCTGTTTGGCGACGAATTGCCGGAATGGGAAATCGTGATCAGTGCCGATCCACCGGTCGATGGCTACAGCAAGTATGTCTCGGCATTCGGGATCGATCAGGTGCCGCATCTCATTCTGGTCGACCGCAACGGGACAATCAGCGCGGTCAACCCGCCTGTTACCGACGTCGACGGGCAGCTGGACAGGCTTATGCAGTAAGCCCTGCGTTGCGTTGCGCTAGTTGCCACCAATAATTGACACGCCGTCCACAAACGACACCGGTAGAATCCCGTAGAGGGATTGCGTGAAGTACAGGTTCACAGCGTCGGCGATACGTGTGATCGGCATCTTGGGAATCAGCACCACATCGGAGTCACGCAGCCAGATTTCATCCGACGGCATCGGTCGCTTGCCCCACAGTCCACCGGACAAGTCAAGTCGGATGGCCATCAGACGCCAGTTGTGGTCACGGCGAAAAACGACGATCTGTCGCAGGTTGCCACCGGGGTTCCAGCCGCCAGCCAGGGCAATGGCCTGCATGGCAGTGGTAGGACCTTGCAGTGTGAATCGGCCGGGTTCGACCACTTCACCCAGCACATAAACAAAGCGTGGCGCTCGTGTGGTCAACAACGGTGTGACTTCAACACCATGGATGATCTTCCGGTATCGCATGTTCACTTCGCGAGCCAGTTCGTCCAGCGACAATCCCGCTGCGGGAATGGCTCCCAGCATCGGCAACTGGACCGTGCCATCCGGCGACACGGTAGCGGGTCGTGACTGACCACCGGTACCAAATCGGGCGTCCACGGCATTGATCAAATCCTGCACTCGCGTATCGGTGCGAGTGCCACTGACGATGATCGCCGGATCGGCGCCTTCGGCAAAATACTGCTGGTACCGTTCGTTCAGCTCGTCCTGCAGTTCCTCAATCGTCTTGCGGGCCGCCATCACGCGACCAATCAGCCGCAACGAGATCGAACCGTCAGGAAGAATTTCAATCGGATCAGTTGCATTGCCCTGATTGAGCGACTCATCGGCCGAAGAGCTGATTCGAATTTGGTCGCCGACGCCAAGACGATAGGGCTCGAACATTTGTTCGCGGGTGATCTGGTATACGAATTCCAGGTCGTCATCGACGCGGCAACGATAAACCGGCACGTGCGGGCCGCGGTCCGGGCCGATGTACTCGCCAAAGGCGAACGCTTCCCACGGGATCATCGTTTCATGCTGCCAATGCGGTTCGCAATCATGGCCGCGGCAACTGTTTTCATCGACACCCCGGAAGAACTTGACGCAACCCACGTCGCCACCGGGAAACGGTGTACTCTGGCCAACAATATATCCGTCGCCACTCGTTTCGGATGTTTCAACCGGCGTCCAGGTGTTGGATTGCATGTCCTGGGCGGTGATCGGTGCTGCTCCCAGCAGGAAACTGGTTGCGAGGCACAGGATGACAACCTTGATTGAACGATTCATCTGTTTATTCCTGTGGCGAACGTGGATTCTTGTCTCGGGAAAGGGTCGATATCGTCGTGCAGACTAAAACAGTTTTTTCATGGAACCGAAGATGCCGCGTGGCTGTTCGGGCTTGGTATCCGCTTCGACAGCCTGAGCGGTCTGAACCGGCTTGGCCATCGGAGTTTCGACAGGCATGGCAGCGTTGTCGACAAATTGGTCCGGTGTGGCCCATTCCATTGGTCCAACTCCGGCCGGTGTTTCGCCTTCCTGTTTTGTGGCTTCGGCGATTGCCAATTCAGCGAGGCGTGTCTCACCCAGTTGACGGTGGGCGGTTGCCAGATTCTGCCAGGTCTGGGGCATTTCCTGAACCTGCAGGCTTTGCACAAACAGGTCTTTGGCCTTTTGCCATTGTCCGTTGCGGGCCATCAACACACCCAGTTCGTTGGCGCTGCGATAGTGAGCTGGATTGGCCGACAGGGCCGACTGGTACATGACCATCGCCTTGACGCTGTCGACCGGACTGGATGAGGCCTCCAGTTGAGAATTGGCGGCCAGCAATTTTCCAAGTGCGTACAGGGCTTCGGCTCCGGCAGGAGACTGGCCGACTGCCTCGGACATCTTTGCCTGGGCAAACGCGTAATAGGTCAACATGGCCTGGATGGGCGTGATCTGATTTGCCAGTTGCGGTTCGATCAGGCCACTTTCATGCGTGTCCAGAATCATGGCCATATCCATATTTAGTTGCTGCTCGGTGTCCGGCGCCACGAAATCATCGGCCTCCGACAAGGTACGAAGGGAACTGGCCAGTCGCGCGGTGTATTCACGCGAGGCACTTTGCACATCAAAGGAATCAGCGATCAAAGCCAGTGCCTGAATGAACTCCTGACGGGCTGCGAAGGTTGCGCCACGGCGGGCCAGCGATTTTCCATACGCCACTCGCTCCATCGCACGCTGCTCGATAATGGGCAAGACCTGAATCGTCGGCCGGGCAGATGCAGCATGTTCTGCAAACTGCTGGACAGGTTTCGCCTGAGCCGCTTGGCTGGACAACGCGGCGGGATCCGATTCAGTTTTGATTTCCCCAATAGCTTCAGTTGCGGCCGTCAGTTGCGGTTCAGTTGCCGAAGGGCTAACCGGCAGCTCCGGCTGAGTCATTTCCGGTTGCTCAACTGTGAATTCGGTCGATGCGGCAGGCTCGGTCGAGGCAAAACCCTCGGCCTGCAGCGTGGGAATCTCGGGTACACCTCGGGTCTCGGTGCCCTGTACCGGTTGCGGCGCTGACTCTGTCATCGCGTTCTGCATGGCATTGGCCAATGCCGCTGCCTGATCAAAAGGCAAAGTGGGTTTTTCCATCTGCCGGGATGTTCTGTTGTGAGACAGGGCAGTCGTCATTTCCTGACCGACCGGTGGCAAGCTGCGTGTGGTGGGCTCAAACGACAGACCGCTGTTATCTTGCTGCGTGTTCATGGATTGCACAGGCTGTTGTTGCTGGCTGGCGATCTCTTGTTGGCCAGTAAACGGAGCAGGCATGGCTTTGTCGCCGACAAACGGATTGTTCAGACGCCGACTGGTTGACTGCGACATCTCGTCGGACTGAGTCGGGTTCGGATTGCCCGCTACTACATCGATCTGTGGCAACGATCGGGTGCGCGGTGGCTCCGGCACGGGAGGTACTGAAACCGAGAATTCATCCGGGTCGACCGGTGGCAGGCTTGTGATAGCGCGACGCGATGACTGGGACTCCGAAAAGGGATTGGTCACCGAGCGAAAGCCGTCAGAATCACGCAATGCGGTTTGGCGGACTTCGCCCGTAGAGGACTCGTCGATCGTGCCAATGACCGATAGCGATTGCCATTCATCTTGTTCACCCATCACGTGTGGCGCCGGTTCTCCCTGATTTGCCCGGGATTCTCCGGGAATGGGTTTCCAGCTGCGGTCTGTTCGGTCATCCAGAATCCTCGATGGCTCCAGCCGGGGTGAATGCCAGGCTGTTTCTCCCACTGATTGCGACCAGGGCGCGATCAGGATGCGTCCACAGCTGTACAACCCGGTGATCGCAAGGGCGAGAAGCAGGATTGTTTTGGATGCTGATTTCATTTCGACAAGCTCCATGCCTGGATGAAAAACGCGCGACGGTTCGGCCGCGCGGAATGCGGGTCGTAGCAGGAGTACTTATCGACCGGAAGATTCGGGAATAAACGGAAAAACGGGTATTGCGAGGTACCCCGGCGACCCGGCAGACGGATAATCGCTACAGCCGGAAAAGATGAACAGATTACTTGGCGGGGAGCGCCTGACAGTCACAACCCGCAAGGTTTACCAGGCTTGTGCACGCCGAATAATCCGTATTCCAACGGTCGGATAGCGTCGCCTTCCGATCTGTTCAACCGTGGCCCCGTACGATGGCCTTCCGAGGCCGTCGTAACGAAAAAAACCCGGCCTGTTGCCAGACCGGGTCGTCATTGTTTTTGGATGTGGCGAGCGGGTTAGCCAGTCGTCACGGTCTCGCTTTTCGCAGCCGATTCCTCGCTGGCTTCTTCGCCTTCTGCTGCAGCCGGTTCTTCCTCAACCTGGCCATGCACACCGGCAATCATGTCGTCAAAGACCTTGGCGATCCGCTGGTACAGGATGTCGCCGGGATTGCCGCCCGATTTCGGGATATGAGCGGTGATAGCAACCGGACCTTCAAAGTTCGATTCCTGCAACCAGTTCAAGGCGTCCTGGCAGAGCGACGCGGAGTTTTGTCCGGGCTCCAGGCGACGCGTGCGGTCTGCATTGGCCGGATCAAAATTCTCCGGTGGATCCGCCAGGCGAACTTCAAACACTTCGGCCAAGTTCAATTCCCTGATCTGGGCCGCCGATCCGCCACCCACTTGCCAATTCCACGTGTCGACGACCAGGCCACAGTTCGGATGTCCGACAGATTTGACCAGAGCCACGATTTCTTCCGGCTTGTGGATGAACTGCATGTTGTCGCCGTTGGGCTGACCGGCGCTAAACTGCAGTCCCAGTTTGGTGTCGATTTCCGCCAGCTTGCCGGCCACTTCGGCCAGTCGCGTACGATGCTTTTCAAAGTTCTCGACGTAGGGCAGCGACGGATGGGTCGGCGAAACACGTACATAACAATGCGTGGCCCCGATTGATTTGGCCAATTCACAGGCGGCGTCGAGTTTCGCGGCCTGGGCGGCAAAGTCCTCGTCGCTGGCGTCAAAGTCGATGGGCAGGCGGAATGTGCCGATTTCGACAGAAGCACTGTTGACGAATTGCGTGGCAAACTGGTGGCCCATTTTTTCGGCGCGACCGATCATGTCTTCCATGTCGATCTCGATGCCCTTGTAACCATAGGTCAGGGCGAGTTCGATCAGTTCGTTTTGACGGATGGTCACACCCAGACCGTCAGTGCAGAGAATTTTGTACATGAGCATTTCCTTTGTTCTGGATGCCTTGGCGAGCGGACAGCGGGCAACTCGCGAGGCGATGTGCGTGGTCGGCGGCCTGGGAGAATGGGCGATTATGCAAAAAAACGCCGTGTTTCGCCAGTGGAAAATCGATTAACCACATCCCGTGTCGCTGCGGTTTTCCAGCCCTCCGCAACGTCAAACTCGGTGTGTTTCGTCCATATTCCGCTTGCGGGCAACTAAGCCACCCCAGTCGACCGCTAAGGGAACCTGATGCTGGCCTTTTGTGTCAGGCGGACGTAGGATTGTTGAGCTAGTCGTAAGCAGGTTTTTTTGACACCTGTTTCCGGAAACCGGGGGCGAATTGGATTCGACCGGATACTGGAAGCGATAGTGGCGTGTCGTGGTTGGTCAGTTGGCCACGTAAAAAGCCGACTAAACTTTTAATTGCAGAAGGTAAAACTTTCGCATTGGCCGCGTAGCAATACGCAGCCCCGGCTGATGGATTTCTCCGGAGAGTCCTGAAAGCCGGTCGCCAATTCCGGATCGCAGGCGGTCATGTCGGGCACGCCACCTGTTAAAACCCGTTTCCGGCTAGTCCGCCATGCAGTCTGTCGCTGGACGGCATAGAGGGCGAATTTCAAATCAACGACTACACACGTAGAGGCTATGGTGGAAATATCGCGGGACGCGGGTTCGATCCCCGCCGCCTCCACTCGATGCGTCCCGCCCTCGCAAGCGAGGAGCGGGACTTACTCGTGACAGGCCATTCGATTCAAACGGATTGACAGACGATCGGGACGCATCAAGTGTCCCTGAGCCAGCGCCCGTGCTGAAAGAGCGTAGCGAGTCGGGGAGTTGGCTTGCCGGGAGGGCGAACTGCGATGAGATCAATGAACAACATTTCTGACTGATCAACCCTCCCCGAGTGACTTCGACAGGTCGGACTCTCT
>JBPCVB010000600.1:0-12746 GCA_051010855.1 Pirellulaceae bacterium
TGCCGATGCCGTTGAAGACCTTGATTCCGGGCTCAATCCGGACAGCCCCTTCCGAAATGCCGCGGCGACAACCGTCGAACGAAAGGTTTCCGGAAGACTCAATGTTGCCATTGGTCCCAAGTCAGACGTACCATTTCTTCGATCCACGATTGAACGCATTGGACGGCAGCAACCTCAGTTCGCTTTTGACGATGCGACAAACAGAGCGCGACAACAAGTAAACAACGGCAACGGCCAGGGCAACGGCGGAAACGGTGGTGGAGGCGGTGGAGGTACCGGTAACTTTGCTCCCTACGGCGGTGGAGGAGGAGGTTTTGGTGGCGGCCCCGGCTATGGAGGTGGTTTTGGAGGAAACTGGGGAGAGCTGATCGGAGCCGGACTCGGAGCCTGGGCGCTTAGCAGCGCATTTGGCAACGATAATAATCGCAATTTCCCGGTACAGCAGACTCAACAACCGTTCCAGCAGGCTCAACAGCCATTGCCCCCGACCTCGCCATTTTTCTTCTAGGCGTCACTATCCGTTTAACGGCAAGGCGACGTTGGCAGCAGATTAATAACCCAAAGCACCTGACTCGACCCGGGTCAGGTTTTTTTCTGCGCGCTCGTTGGCTTTCATCGATCAGACGCTTAACCTTTTCTTTTGATCGATCTCGGGCCTTAACCTTTTGAAGTCACATGACCGCTCCCCGACGTGCATTGCTGGAAATCTGCGCCGCCTCCGTGACTGATGTGCTGGAAGCCGAATCGGCTGGCGCAGATCGAGTGGAACTGAATTCGGCGATGCTGCTGGGTGGCCTGACGCCTTCCCCCGGATGTTTGCAGCTGACTCTGGAGCGAGCAACGATCCCGGTCATTGCCATGGCACGGCCACGGGCATCGGGTTTCTGCTACTCGAATACCGAGTTCGAGACATTGCTGCGTGACGTTCATTGGCTGATCGAAGGCGGTGTCGCGGGAATTGCCTTTGGCGTGCTCGACTCGCGTGGCGCAGTCGATGTGGCCCGAACCCGGCAGGTCGTCGCGGCGATTGGACCCGAACGGGACGCCGTGTTTCATCGGGCATTTGATCTGGCACCTGATCATGTCGAGGCGTTGGAGACACTGATCGAATGCCAGGTCCGGCGTGTCATGACCAGCGGCGGCCAGGCAACTGCCATGCAGGGATCCGCGGCCATTCAGCGTCTCGTCCAGCAAGCCGGTGATCGGATCGAAATACTGGCGGCCGGGGGAATTCGCAGTGACCATGTCCGCGAGCTGCTGGACTGCACCGGAGTCGGACAGGTGCACGCCGGGCCGAGCGCCTGGACGATGGATAAATCCTGGCGTGAAGGCTGCCCCGTTAATCTCTACGGTATACCACCCGACCATCCAGGTCACTTCCGTCGGGGCAGCCCCCAGGCGATGCAGGACCTGTTAGCTGCATTGGAAGGGTAAGATTCGCGGAGCCAGACACCTGCGGAAGCCCTCCCTCGCGCGCAAAAGGAGGCCTCAACATTCGCTTCTTCTTTCAGGTGACAAGCGGCGGATCGATTTGGTCCGCGGCCGGGGAAGGTGGGTAGTTTTACCTCATTGATACAAAAAAAAGAATCAAATTCGGATCAATTTGGTATCCTTGGACAACAGAGGGACAGCTATTTACCGAAGTTTGGCAGACCGTCACATCACTTTGGCATTGCGGCTGGAAGGGGGGGCCTTACTGGTTACCGAACAACTCTCTGAAACTGCCCCATGTACAAGTTCCTCAAGACTTGCCTCGTCCTTTTGCTGCCGCTGATGGCTACGGCCGTTCTGTACGCCGTAGAAATGCAAACCCAAACACACCTCAATGCGTCGGCAAATATTGAGGAACTCATGGAAGCTGCCTGGGAGACGCGGCAGGATGACGGACTGGACAACACACTACGCGCTCACTACCTCCGACTGAACGAAGACAATCGCCTGTCGGGCGAAATCTCTGCTATTCAAAACGAAACCGGCGAAGTCGTCGGCGTGGAATCGCTGGAGGTCACATTGGTTCAGGAAAGCAAAGTGATTTCCCGTACCAACACGGATTCCACCGGATTCTTTATCACCGAGGAAGTTGAGCCGGGAACCTATACGCTCTGCGTCTCCGGCGATGATGGCTTCCTCGCTTACGGTATACAGATTATCGAACGCGATGATCCCGAGGCCGAAAGTCTTCCGCTGCCGGTCCCCGGAGAAGGTGATGACAACGCCGTTGTCGGCAGAAAACGACTCCAACTCGCCTCGTTCAGCGGTGCCAATGCAGTTCAGGAAGACGGTGAAGTAAAGATCACGGCGGCTGTCATCCCTCCCGAATTCACCGCCTTGCGTCGCATCATGGAAGACTATGTGCCGGCTGGCCTGGGCGTTGCCCTGGGCACACCTACGGAGGAATCACAAGTTAACGTGAAGGATTCCGTGATTGCCGGCGGCTTTCAAATCAGTTTGACCGAAGATGGCAAGTTGATCGGCCGGGTTGCCCCGTTGACTTCGGAGAAAGACGAACCCATCCGTCTGCAGGAAATGAATGCCTTTCTGCTGCTGGATGACGAGATCTACGCTCGTGCGAGCATCGGCGAAGACGGCAACTTCGAGTTTAACGAAGTGGAACCCAACGTTTACGGTTTTGCGGCGGCCGGAATGGACGGATTTGCCGCCTTGAGTTTTCAGGCCGTTGAACCCGAAGATGACCGGGATCTCGACTCCTCTTTCAATTCCGATAAACCCTTCCGCAATGCCGCGGCGACGACGGTCGAGCGGAACGTATCCGGAAAGCTCAATGTGGCCATCGGTCCCAAATCCGACATTCCCTATCTCCGTTCAAGAATCGAAACCATTGGTCGGCAACGTGAATTCGCTGTTCAAGATGCCACGCCTAAAACACAAATGGTTCAGACTGGCCAAGGTCCAGGAGGTCCCGGAATGGCAGGGTTTGGTGGCTGGGGTGGTTACCCCGGTGGCGGCTGGGGTGGCGGCTATGGAAATGTTGGCGGCTTTGGTGACTGGGGTGGCATCATTCGGGACGCCCTCGGTGCCTGGGTGCTCGCCGAAGCCTTGGGCAATACTGATGGCTCCGGTACGAGTATTGGCAATGTTCGTGACGGTCTGGTGACAACTCCAACGATCGTGCCTCCGACGCAACTGCCGCCGGTTTCGCCGTTCTTTTAACAGACATGTCTTTTGAGTTTCCAAGCCGATGGAAACGCCCTTGGTTGTTTTCACGGCATAAAACGCCGCGTGGCATTGCACAAACGCCCTCAGCAGCTTTCGAGACTTGACACCGGACGGCGATTTGGCGATTATTCCCGATTCGCAATTATGTAGAAAACGGGCTGAAAGATGAAGATTCAATCGGGCGATACCGTCAAGGTCATCAGTGGTGCCGATCGTGGTCATGTGGGCAAGGTTGTCTCGGTCGATCACGAAAAACGCAAGGTGATGATCGAGGGCGTGAACATGGTTTACAAGCATGTTAAGCCAAGCCAGCGCAATCCACAGGGCGGTCGTCTGCACAAGGAAATGCCGATTGATGCGTCCAATGTGATGGCCGTGTGTCCGCGGACCAACCAGCCCACACGGATCGGCGTTCGGTATCTGCCGGACGGATCCAAGGAGCGATTCGCCAAGGTCAGCGGCGAGGGCATGGGTATCGTTTCGCCGCCCAAGAAACGATACGCGACCAAATAGCGCCTGTGGTTTGCTACTGCCCCTTGCGGGCCTGTCGTACAGGTTCGCTCAAGTCCAGCACGCGTACCTGGACTTCATCGATCAGCACCTGTCCGTAACCGGTCAAGGCGAAGGTCAGTTGCAGATCGATATCTCTGGCAGGGCAGCGGTACATGGAAAACTCTTGCCAGCCACTGGTCACGTTGACACGCTCTGCCGTCAGATTTCCGCCGATCGAATCCATGATCATGAGCCCGTCCAACGATCCGCGAATCGGCTGATCGACTCGAATCCAGCCATGAATCCTTACCAGCTGTCCAGCCTTGA
The DNA here is from genome assembly GCA_051010855.1 of Pirellulaceae bacterium. Classification (GTDB taxonomy): domain Bacteria; phylum Planctomycetota; class Planctomycetia; order Pirellulales; family Pirellulaceae; genus CAJQPP01. The sequence goes on from JBPCVB010000600.1 coordinate 3,997, forward strand.
CCGGAACGGGGCCCGAGCGAATCCACAACGGTGTTCGATCCACTATCGGCTCATCGGCTCCCGGGCGTGACGGTTGTACATCCATCAACAAAGCGCGTTCCCCGTCCACATTGGAAGCCGTTGCCAGTTCCACATGGGTATTGATACGCTCGTCGTTGGCACGATGGTTTTCCCATCCATTGGATGTCATGTGCTCTAGGTTTTCAAAATCACCCCCTGCCAGACCGTTAGCCTGCCACCCCTGGGGATCGATTCGGTTCACCAGGCCGAAATGCAATGGCACCAGCGAAACATGGGACAGCAACGGACTGGAAGTTGAGGAGACGAATGGTTCGCGGGCGCTGGAAAGGATTGTCCGTCGGGCACTGGCCAATAATTGTTCGGCCTTGCATAACAACTCATTGGCGGTCATGGCGCTGCCTTGATCGATCAGGGCTTGTGCCTGACGCAGTGCATTGTTGGCTTCGTTGATAGCGCCCGAGGCCGCTGGTTCAGTACGCCCGATCCGGTTCAGCTGTTCGACTATCAACTGCGACACGACCATCCATTGACGCACGATCTCCAGATGCATCTGGGGCTGGGATTGATCACCTGACTGAACATAGGTTTCGGCGATCCGGTTGATCACGACGGGTTCCTGGGTAACCAGAACCGCTTCCAGTGGTCCACAGTTTTCAATCGTCATTTCGTTGCCGGCCATGACGCGACCCTGGTCCAGAGGCATCACGCCCGACTCAGTCAGGTGAAAAACGCCTTCGGAAGAACTGAGCGAATGATCGGAAAACTGGAAAGTCTCCAGCGGTGAATCACCGGCCACCAGTTGTTCCAGTTGCGTTGCGTGTTGAATCAGAATCAGTCGTGCCCGGGATGTGGCCAACGTAGTCAATTGACGTTCGCGGTCGTTGGACTGGGTGCGATTGATGACGGCGCCACCTGCTGCCCATGGTTCCAGTTGACGCAAATGGGCGTTCAACCAGCGCAGTGTCAGGCTCCGCAACCTCGCAACCGGATCAGCTGCATCCAGACGCGAATAAGACAAAAACCGCAGGCCACGTGCACCACCGGCAATCGCTTCGTATGTCAGGTACTTGATTTGTGCCGCTTCCACCGGCAACGGAGGAACACCGTTGGCCATCGCCGCGGCCTGAGCGCGAATCGTGGATGGCAATTGCGTCTGGATCGAGGCCCACATCGGCATGCTCTTTTCGGCCAGTCGGGCTCGCTGTTCCAGCCAGTCGCTGTATTGACTGAGGATAAAGCTGCCTCCAATCGGTTCCACGCCCACCGACAGGATGTCGCAATGCCGGGCCAGTTCTGACAATGCTGAATCTGCAAATGCGACCCGCGGACGATTCTCGCGAAAGTCCGAATGCTCGACTTCGCGGCCAGTGGCTGCGATACGTTCCACATCTGTATGATCCAGTTCATCGCCCATGGACCAGGCAAGAACGCGATCGAATTCGGCGGACACCGGTTCCAGGCCTGCCGATTGCGGTGGCGGACAAACGACCCACATATCCAGACGCTCGGCTTGTCTCAGCTGCTGAATCGTTGCCGTTACCGGCAGTTCGATCGTGTTGAACCCAAGATTGCGTAACAACTCGAACGGCTCGCCATTGTGCTGAATGGAACGCACAAAAAATGGTTGATCTCGAACTTCGAGAATGGTGCTGTTTACCTGTGTCAAGGCAGGGCGGCGTCCGAATTCCAGTTCCTGCTCCCAGGCGACCTGTTGAAACTGGGAATCGCGATGAACCCTGGATTCCGCAAGCGTGCTAACGGTGCCCTGCATTTCAACGTCGTCAATCCACACTGAACTGGTGCCCAGTCCCGTATAGATATTCAGCACCAGTTTGTCGACGTACGCACCGGTCGAGTCGACACGTTGATCGTAGTGGGCCCTGAGTTTCCAGACGGCTTCTTCCAGCAGTCGTGGCAAGTTCTGCGTGACGTCGGCAAAGTCGAGTTTTTCCCAGCGGCCAGTGCTTTGATACACCGGTCCGGGCAACAAGACGGTCATCGGTCCGGATTGCAGGGGATCGCTGGTGCGTGGCAATACGACACGTGCGTACAACTGAATCCCAGGTCGCGTGCCCTTGACCCACACCGATGGTTTCAACTCGCCAATCACCCTTGCCAGATCAACCGGTCGGCTGATCATGACCTGGGTTCCCCAACTGGCCTTGAAGTGAATATGGGACGAATCGGGAGCGGAATGATATTCGTCGACCGCCTCATTGCCGATCCAGTTGCGGGCCGGGATCTGGCAATCGGTCTCGGCCAGCGTCCATCCGTGTGGAGCTGATAAATCCTGTGCCAGCACTGCCTGGCTGCTCATCATCATCAAAATACCCACGCAAAACGCTTTGCGAATTGGTGTCAGACAGCATCGAAGGGAAACTGGGATCATGGTTTCGACTTGGTATCAAAGTGGCGATAAGTCAACATCCAGCCCGAGAAGTCCCGGAACACCGGGAATTTTCGAGGTTGCAGCCTGCGCGCATCAGGCCAAGCGGGTTGTAGCAACCTCCCAATAATCGATCTACGTTGATTGGCGTTGCGAATTCACTACATGGCCCGATTTGCGGGAACCGGGCCGACTTGCTGTAAGCCGTTCCGTTGCAATGGTTTAGCGAGCCTGCAAAAAATTGGGCTGCATTTGCGGCACGGCCTTCGCTTCATGTGGCACGAAACCCATGGAGACCAACAGCATGAATGAAATCCCGACCAACCGTATGAAAACCCGTTCCGACGCCTTGCCTGCCGAAATCGTTGACCTGCAACAAAGAGTCAACGAAGTACCTGAAGAGTACCGGGCCGAGCTAGACCGCTGTGTGCAGCGGGTTGTCGAATTTACCCAGCGGCGACGCCGCATCCTGAATTTGGTTCAGGAAGCCCTCGGACAATTGCGGCTGGACATGAAATACCTCATGTTCGACCTCGATGCCACGCGTCGCGAAAGAGACCTCTACAAAAAGGCCCTGGACGAACAAACGGGATAATTGGCAAAGTCACTACGACAGCAAATCATCTACCTCCGAACGTGATGTAACAGGCCGAACCGGCAGGCGAATGCTTGCCGGTTCTTTCTGTTTGGGCCCGTGTTTCGTCGCCTCGGACGACTCGTTGACTGTTTTTCGGCCTGACAGAGCAGGGCATTTTTCGTTGTATTTTTCGGGCTGCGGGCCTAAAATGAAGCTTCGAATGGCTCCACGCCTGATTTCTTTTCGTTACCCGGGTGACCGCGGTACGGCCATTCGCTGGCTCACCTGACTCGCCCTCCTTCAAGCCACATGCGCGAATATTCCATAGACGAACTGGTACAGCTGATCCTGACCTGTCGCCTGCTCGATGACAAACAGGTCAGCACCGCGTTGTCGACGTTGGGGGGGCGTAACGTCGATGTGGAGGCATTCCACTCGTACCTTTTGAAAAACGGCTTGATGACCAACTGGCAGCTGACACGTCTGCTGGACGGTCATCGCAAGGGCTACTTCTACGGCAACTGGAAAGTGTTGTATCTGGTTGGTGCCGGAACCTTTGCTCGGGTGTATCGCGCCGAAAACGTCAACACGGGCGATGTGCGTGCGGTCAAGGTGCTGCGAAATCGCTACACCGACGACATGATTACCCGCGAACGATTCATGCGGGAAGCACAGACGGTCATGAAATTGCGGCATCTCAATATCGTGCCCATTTACGAAGTCGAGAATTATCGCGGTCGCATTTACATGGTGATGGACTTCATTGAAGGCCAGAACATGCGAGACTTTGTCAAGGCGCATGGCAAAATCAAGTTGATGACGGCCCTGGATGTTACCAGGGATGTTTGCGCCGGCCTGACCTATGCGGCCAGTCAGGGAATCAGTCATCGCGATATCAAGCTTTCGAATGTGCTGATTTCCGCTACCGGTCGCGCGTGTCTGGTGGATTTCGGTCTGGCCGCAGGTGACGACGACGATCAGTTGCGCTCCGGTTTCTACAATCCACGTTCGGTCGATTACGCCGGGCTGGAAAAGACCACCAATGTTGCCCGCAACGACAAACGCAGCGACATCTTCTTTGTCGGCTGCAACCTCTACCACATGCTCAGCGGCGAACCACCCTTGTTTGAAACACGGGAACGCATGCGGAGAATGAGTTCTGATCGTTTTCGGGATATTACGCCGCTGTCCAATCTCGAACCCGATCTGCCTCATCGCGTCGTGACTCTGACACAGCGCATGATGGATCTCGACGTCACTCAGCGACTTCAGTCTGCCAAGGACGCCCTGGACGAAACGCTCCACGTCATCGCTGCGATCAAGCGGGGAGACAACAGGAAATACGACGACGAATTGACCGAGAGGGAACGCAAAGAGCACAAAAAGAAGAAAATGAGAATCACCGAAGGTCAGGGACATACGGTGATGGTTGTGGAGGCCAACCCGACGCTGCAAGACATGATGAGAAAACGGCTACGCAAAATCGGCTATCGAGTACTGATTCTCGCCGATCCTGTTCGCGCACTCGGTCGATTCAGGGACCTGGACCCGGCGGAGGATGTGCCAGCCGATTGCGTCATTTTTGGATCCGCTGATCTCGGGTTTGCCGCCATTGAAGCTTTCAACGAATTTCATCAATACCCGGCATCCAGGGATGTGCCAGCTATTATTCTGATCAAGGATGAAAACATGGATTCATTTTCTTCGGAGGCCGATCTTCGCGAACATCACAAAATTCTTGGTTTGCCAATCAAGTTCCCGAAAATTCGCGTTGCCCTGCAGGAACTCCTCGGCATTGATCCCCAGGATGCCAAATATGTCGACGAGGAAGATGTCCACGAGGATGCCGAACAGCAGGACGTGGTGTAACGCCACGTTCCATCTGGACTCTACAATGAACACCCCTGTTCTTTCCGGAACAGGGTTTTTTGTTCATCCATCTTCTCCTCCAGGGAAGTACTGCGTTGGCCGCAACCATCGATAATCTGCTCGAAGATCCTCAAAAACTGGCAGTGGCTTTGCGTCGTGCAGGCATCCACGATACCGCGCGGGCCGGTACCAATCTGGCTCACATTGCCGGCTTTCGTGTGCCGGTCGATCTGTTGCAATCGTTGCTGGATCAGTCTCTGGAGCACCTGCCCGGACTTAGCGATCCGGACATGGCACTAAACAACCTGGAACGATTTATGGCGGCGGCCCGGTGCCCGTTGTCACTGGCCTCGCTGTTTGAACGCGATCCGACGGCCATTCCCATCCTGTTGACCATCTTTTCCACCAGCCAGTATCTAACTGATTTGCTGATTCGTGATCCATCAGCCTATGACGCGTTGCGTTTGACAGCCGGGCAACCGGTGTCGCGGGAGATTCTGGCCGACGAGATCGGCGCGGCGCTGGATGTCATAGCCAACGATGATCAGGCTGGCGCAATGGCGGTAATTCGTCGCTTCAAACACCGCGAAACGCTGCGGATTGCTTTTGGTGACATCATCGGCCGGCAGGATTTGCAAACGGTTACTTCGCAAATCTCCTATCTGGCCGAGGTCATTTGCGATGCCGCCCTGCAATTTGCCCGGCGCTACCTGGATTCCAGGCACGGACAACCAGTCGGACGCGACGGCCGGCCGGCAGCGGCAGCAGTGATCGCAATGGGCAAACTGGGCGGCAACGAACTGAACTACTCCAGCGATATTGACCTGGTCCTGTTTTACGACCGTGAGGGTCAGACGGCAGGCCCGCGAGTCATCGAAAATCTTGACTATTTCAATCGTCTGGGACGTGAACTAGTCAAGTTGTTAAACGAAAACACAGCGCAGGGTATCGCTTACCGAGTCGATTTGCGTTTGCGTCCAGGCGGATCCAGGGCTCCGGTCGCCTGCGGTTTTGATCAAGCCATTGGCTACTACGACTTGCAGGGACGCACATGGGAACGGCAAGCACTGGTCAAGGCGCGGGTGATTGCCGGCGACCGCGATCAGGGCAAGCGACTGCTGAAAAAATTGCATCGGTGGGTATATGCAAAACGCCTGTCGGTGGCCGAGATTAATGGCATCAAGGCCTTGAAACGCCAGATTGAACAGCGGGCCCGCAGCGCAGGAGATGATGAGACAAACATCAAGACGGGTCACGGCGGTATCCGCGATATCGAATTCGTGATCCAGTTTCTGCAGCTGCTCAATGGTGCCGAGTCCCACCAGGTACGCACCGGAAATACACTTGATGCCCTTTCGCAACTGTACCAGGCGGGTGCCCTGAATTCCCAGGAGCAGAACCTGCTGGACCGTGGATACCGCTGGCTCCGCCGACTGGAGCATCGAATGCAGGTGATGTTTGACTTGCAGACACATTCCCTGCCCGAGAATCGGGACGAATTGTTTCGGCTGGCCCGGCGGATGGACATCTCTGGCTCGACAAGCGATGAAGTGTTGTCTGAATTCAGGCATCAACTGCAGCAAATAACAACGCATAACCGAACCATCCTCGACCATTTGTTGCACAACGCTTTCGGCGGACAGGAACTGGACGAGGCGGGTCGCGAAGCCGACCTGGTGCTGGACGTCCGGCTGGATGAGCAAACCGTTGAGGAAATCCTGTCGCAATACGGATTCGCAAACCCACTCGCTGCTCATCGTCATTTGTTGTTGCTGGCTTCCGAGCAAAACCGTTTTCTCTCGTCGCGGCGTTGTCGTCATTTTCTGGCGGCAATCGTCAAGCAATTGCTGACGGAGATATCACGCACGCCGGAGCCTGACGAAACACTGCTGAATCTGGTCAACGTCAGCGAATCGCTCGGCGGCAAAGCCGCGTTGTACGAACTGTTCAGTGCTCACCCGCCCAGCATGCAGTTATATGTACGTTTATGTGCCGCATGTGACTATTTGTGCAGCATCCTCACTCGCAATCCGGGCATGATTGATGAGCTGACCGACTCGTTGCTGCTCGAACATTTGCCCTCACGCGAATACTTGCAGGACTCGTTACGCGAATTGCTGGCCGGCGCCGAGGACGCGGAACCGATTATTCACAGCTTCAAGGACGCGCATCATTTGCGTGTCGGCGCACGCGACATTTTGGGCCGCGATCACGTCGCGCGTACTCATCTGGCACTGTCCGATATCGCTGAAGTATGTCTGCTGGAGATTGCGAAACTGGAACACCAGGCTCTGGTGCAGCGACTCGGTCAACCCGTTTCGCCCAATGGCCAGACACAGCAATTGGTCATCGTGGCTATGGGCAAGCTGGGTGGTCGCGAACCCAACTACCATAGCGATCTCGACGTGGTGTTCCTGTATCCGGGCGATGGCTCGTGGAAGACGCAGGGGGGAACAGAATCGACAACGCATCAGGATTTTTTTAGTCGCCTGGCCGCCAACATTTCCAAACGGATCTCCCATGCCGGCCCCTGGGGAAAACTGTATGAAATCGACAGCCGATTGCGACCGACCGGCAAGAGCGGATCGCTGGCCGTTTCACTGAAAGAATTCACGCGCTACTTTCGCGGTGGTGGCGCCCAGTTGTGGGAGCGACTGGCACTGTGCAAGGCCCGGCCACTGGTTGCCGACCTGGAAACCACCGTCACTCTCAAACAGCAAATTGATGAGCTGATCACTTTCGATGACTGGCAACCCCAACATGCTGACGAAATCGCCAGCATGCGACTGAGAATGCAGGAAGGCGCCAGCAAACACAATTTGAAACGGGGCCCGGGAGGGACTGTTGACATCGAGTTTGCGGTGGAAATGTTGCAGCTCAAATACGGCCGGCATAATCCCGATTTGCTGGTTCCCAATACGGTTCAGGCGGCCATCGCGCTGCACCGACATGCCCTGATTTCGACGGACAATTTCGAGTTCTTTCGCAAATCCTGGGAGATGCTGCGTTGGCTGGAAGCCCGGTTGCGGCTCATGAATACGTCGGCCCGTCACGACCTGCCCGAATCGCCGGTACAACTGGCCCGCCTGGCCATGCTGCTGGATTACGACGACAGCCAGGAGTTGATCAACGAAGTTGACTTCCTGCGTCGCGAAAATCGCCGGCGCTTTTCAGCATTGATTGATGCCCACGGTCACTAGCGGTCGCCAACCGCATGTTGATTTTTTGCAACATCAATTTCACGCCCGTTGCATTTGACCAACATTGATGACCATTTCTAACAGTGTTTTACTGCGTCCCGTGTTTTGGCATGGCAATTGCCTGGAATAAGGTCAAAACCCAAACCCATTTCCTCCGACACCGAACCCATGATCAAAGAGATTGAACTGGAAACGACCCGTTACGTACAAGAAGTTCGAAAACGCGACGCGCAATGGAATCGACTGCTGCGACGTCAGGCCGCGCGAGAGCGACTGATGCTGTGGAGCCTGTTTGCGGCTGGCTGCGGCCTGTCCCTGATCGGACTGGCGCTCGGCTGGTTCGACAACATTGATGTCGCCGGCGGTTTCGAGCGTTTCCGGGCCTTTTGGCGATCCTGATTCCGGCGCATTCGTTTTACGGCGGAACAAGACGATGATGTCTGCCCAAACGCAGGCGCCTGCGGCTTGCCGTTAACCAATTGATTTCAGCTTCATTGATGCTGGTCAATCCGCATGAATGCCTGATCCGGTCATTGCAATCAGCAGGACCGGTACGTCCGGAGCATGACGGATAATCACTGGGATTTGGCTCGCTTGTTCACACCAAATAGTTTGACACCCTGTCGCGGCCCGGTATGTTTTCGTGGCCATTTGCGGCAGCCCATCCTCTCTGGCCATTCTCGCCACCCCCTCCATT
>JBPCVB010000601.1:0-4239 GCA_051010855.1 Pirellulaceae bacterium
CCGGACATGACTGAGATCCAGCGCGAGGCACTGGATTTTCTGGAGGTGGTCGCTGCAGAACCGGAAATGCACGTTACGTTTCGCCAGCAGCCGGGCGACATACTGTTCCTGAACAACTGGGTCACGCTGCATCGCCGCACGGCGTTTGAGGATTACGAAGACCTGGAACTCAGGCGACACATTCTGCGGGTGTGGTTAAGCATGCCCAACAGTCGGCCGCTGGATCCGATGTTTGCCGGCAATTACGGGGCGACCGAAGCGGGTGCAATTCGCGGCGGGATGCGCGCTACAAGCAATTCGTAGCGGTGGCTTCCAGCCACCGCTACCGCTTCAGTCAATCCAGTGCCGGGATCGAGTTAATAACCAAGGAACAGACCGCGTCTTCCACTCGGATTGTATTCCTTGTTATAGCCTCGGCCTTCGATGTCGACACACCTGCCTTCCTTGTTGAGCACATCCTGAAAGTACGTGATGCCCGCGATACTGGCGACCAACTCACTTTCCGTCAGATGGCTCATAAAAAACCATGGTTGGTAGCTTTGCACAAAGATCATCATGTAAGGGTCGTTGGGAAAGTAGTGCGTAAACTTCTCGTCCATCATCGAAAAATCGGTTGCTGACCAACCGCCGGCTGCCATTGCGTTCATAGTGGCGTTATCGCCAGCGATTGCTTCATAGGGCATGAAATTCCCGCCCTCATTTTCGACAAAGACACCGGTGTACAAGTGAAAATCGTTCTGGTAACTGTCTGGCCATGGCCAGTAGGGTTCGGCGTATTCTCCCGGTGTCGACTCCACATCGTAATCGAGTGGACGCCAACGTTTCCCGTCAACTCGACCGTGTCCCAGGTAGGGAGCCACTTCCTGCCACGATGCTCGCGTAAATACCCGGGTCTGATACTCATCGGGGTTTGATCGCAGGATTACGGCATACCGGTATTCCGGGTCGGGGCCGGGACTGACGAAGTAGGATTCGATATCCAGAATTACGGACTTGGGCAACTTGGCGACCTGGTGGACTTCCTCCTCGGTCAAATCGAGTAGCAACCAGGAATCGGCAGCGTAGTCGCCCTCGTTTTCTATCCAAATGGCATTCATCGTGTACTCGCCATCATTGTTGTATCGCATTTCGATGTCGATCAGGCGGAGTGGCGCCTTGGCATCGCCCTCACCAAAAAGTTTGAGCTTGTTTGTGTAAAAACCGTAGAGCGACTCCGGTATTTGTGAAAACACCGCTCCGGATTGTGTATTGCCCAGGTCCTCCCAACGCTCGTATCCCAGTTCGGTCGGCTCATCCGCCGAGCACCTGACATTACCAGTAAGCGAAAACAGGAATGTCGACAGGATTATTAATAAGCTGCGCATAGAAGCTCCCTTGTTTGTTTGCAAAAAGGACCTGATTCAAGCGAATTCAGATAAAAATGCGAATTCAAATCAGGTACGTGTGATATTCGTGTGAAGCCGCGATCCAGTGATCGCAGCACACACTACATGTCGCGGAATGCGGAAATCTGTCCGCAAGAATTTGCGCGGCGGCTAGCGGAAGCAAATGTTGTCCGTGAAGAAGACTTTGCGGCTGGAAACCACCGCTACTTTTTTTTGCGCAGCGCAGGGTAGAACACCTCGCCGGTCAGCAGCATTTCCTGCACGCGTTTCAGCCAACGCTGTTTCGTGGCTTCCGTTTTGGGAATGACGATCTTGCCGATAAAGGCGTATCGGTTGGCAGCGGAAACAGAATCAAAGAACTCGCGGGCTTTGGGATTTTTGTCGAGGAAGGCTTTTAGTTCTGGCGGCATTTCCCGGGATGACTGACCCCCGTATGCGGCCGCCCAACGACCGTCCTGCCTGGCGACATCAACTTCCGCCAGGCCTCGCGGCTGCATCTTGCCGGACTCAATCAGTTCGACAGCGATCTCGCGATTGATCTTTGACCACAGGCTGCGCGGACGCCGAGGCGAAAATCGGCGCAAAAAATACTGTTCGTCCACAGAATTCAAAAGACCGTCAATCCATCCATACATGATCGCAACTTCACGAGCTTCCTCGTACGTGATTGATTTGATGCCGGATTTCTTTTTGGCGAACTTGATCCAGATCGCTTCCTCCTGATCCTGATTCTTGTCCAGCCATTTCAGCCACTGGCTCTGTGTGGCAAACGCGATAACTTGGCAGCCTTTGTGCACGTTATTGCCGGATCGAGAGGACATGGAGCAGAAGCCTGCAAAAAGTCAGGCTGGAATTCAGGATTGTTTCAAGTTAAAACACGCCAGTTCGATTCTAGCTGCAATTCGCACCCAACGGGATTCGCCGATGACTCCGGGTATTCGCAACGCTGCCATCTTGTCGATCTGGCTGACGGGATTTCTGTGCGTCTCCAACGCGGTTGGCCAGTCCGCGGGAAACGACTGGCCCGAGTTTCGCGGTCCGTTTGGCAACGGTCACTCCACCGCCACCAACCTGCCTGTCGAATTCGATGATTCGACCAATCTAAAATGGAAACGCCGGATTCCGGGCCGCGCGTGGTCGTCACCGGTGGTGATTGGCAACCAGATCTGGATGACAACGGCAATCGAAACAGGCGATGCTGACGATGCGGAAGCCCCGGGCACCGATCAGCCAAAGGGCCAAAGCCGGTCTGGCACCAAACGTGTCGATCTGCTGGCCATTTGCCTGAACCGGCAATCGGGCGGCATTGAACACCTGGTTGACCTGTTTGTGATTGACGACCCGCCAGTGATTCACTCGCTGAACAGCTACGCGTCGCCGACACCGGTGACTGACGACGACCATGTTTATGTTCACTTTGGGACATTTGGAACCGCGGCCGTCGCACGCAAGTCCGGTGAACTGGTCTGGAAAACGCAGGACTATCCGATCGATCATGAAACGGGTCCTGGATCATCGCCGATACTGCACAACGGAATGCTGATCTTTCATTGCGATGGTACCGATCAGCAATACATCGTGGCGCTCGACAAGCAAACCGGCGAGCAGGTTTGGAGGACCGATCGCAGTGGCGAAATGCATGAGGTCGGAATGTACAAGAAGGCGTTTTGCACACCCATCGTTGTCGAGCGAGACTCACGTAAGGAATTGATTTCGCCAGCAGCCAACTGGATTTACGCCTACGATCCGACAACCGGCGAGGAATTGTGGAAGCTGGGTTACGGGCAGCTGGGTTTTTCCAACGTGGCGCGACCGGTGATCCGTGATCGGATGCTGTACGTCTGCAGCTGTTACATGAAATCAAAACTGATGGCGATCGACGTGTCCGGCGACGGACCTGTCGCCGATGAAGACGTGCAGTGGAGTTACGCGAGACAAGTGCCAAACATGTCGTCGCCCATTGAGGTCGATGGTTATATGTATTTCACCAGCGACCGGGGAATCGCCACTTGTCTGGATGCCGAATCGGGCGACGTAGCGTGGCAAGAACGGCTGGAAGGGGAATTCTCGGCGTCACCGGTATACGCTGACGGAAAATTGTTTTTTGGGAATCGGGACGGACGATTGTATGTCGTCCGTCCAAATCCGGAATCACTGGAGATTCTGGCTTCCAACGACCTGGATTCGGCCATCATGGCGTCGCCGGCCGCGGTGGATCGGTCTTTGCTCGTGCGAACGGAAGAGTCGCTCTACTGTTTCGGTAATTCGGAATAACGCCGCAGGAGTACCGTGGAGCATCCGTTTGAAAACACCCCGTTGTTGCTGGCAACCGGTCAAGGTCGTTCCGGGACGACCGTACTAACCAGGGCCCTGGCCGAACATCCCGACGTGTATTCCAACCGCGTGGAAAGCAACGTGATGAAGGATGTGCTGTTGGCAGGGCGTCTCAGCAGCACGATGCCCTCGCGCGTGCGGCAAATGGTCTTGTCCAGGGAACAACACGATCTGGTGTTTCGCCGCATGCTGGTCAACCTGCTGTTTCCAGTGGAGGGATGGGAGAAGGATCAGCTACCATCGCGGCTGTCCACGTTTTCAGCCATGGAACCTGAAGCAGCTGAGTTCGCCGTCGATGTTTTTCCAGGCGTGCATTTTGCGAACATCGTGAGGAACGGCATCGAAGTCGTTGCGTCACGGATGGTTCATCGGTCACTGGGGCAGCATTCGTTTGAAGAGCATTGCACGGCGTGGGCCGCTGCCCGGCCGATGGCGGAGTGGGGTGCTGGCCGCGAAGATTTCACATTGATTCGGCATGAGCAGTTGTTGGGCGAATCGACGTGTCGGTCGATGTTTGACA
>JBPCVB010000602.1:0-2774 GCA_051010855.1 Pirellulaceae bacterium
ACCTGGAGTTGTGTTTCGATGTCGTGAATCGCAGATTCGATTGGCATTATCGTATCAACAGGCTAGACAAAAGTCTCACAATATAATTGGTGTTTAGCCAGACAATATAATTGGTGTTTAGCCAGACAAGAGTCGACGTACGTGAAAAACTGCGGCCGTCTACGGTCTGGATCTCCAGTGCAATTCGTTTTACTACGATTCACTTACTTGATTTACCAGCACCATTTCGGAGTCAGAGGATACGCGTTTTCACGGTGCTCGAAGGTTCTGCCAACGATCGAATAAAAGGCGTGGCGAGAATCGGGAATTGGGAAAGAACCCGAATGGTCACATGAGTGAGACGGGGGTGCCGCAGTCCCCGGGAAAGTGCCCGGCATAACCACTGCCGCCGCCGAATAACCTGGCGATGAACACGCGACCACTCCTCACCCAACGACGAATCCCAGCCATCAACAGCACGGCAGGCGATCGGGGCGACCGCCAAGCCACCGGCCAACGCCCATGCCATCCCTTCTCCCGTAAAGGGCTCCACGTAGCCAGCGGCGTCACCCACCAAAAAAGCGTTCTTGGCGTAGACGTGTTGTGACTGCCGAGTGAGTAAGGGGGTTCCCTGCCATTGCCGACGATCCAGGTTCGGGATTTCGGGAAAATCCGCCTCGCGGAGGACTTCGGCTGCCAGGGGACCCAATCCGCCGGCTTGCTTGACAGGCTTGCGATCAAACGCTGCTGCAATATCCAGTTGATGATTTTCCAGTCGGACAAGCCCCACATATCCGTGTTCACCACATGCCATGTAGATCGTGCCCTGTCGATACAGCGATGGATCGCAATCGACGATGACACCGGCACCAATCCGCGAGTTTTCCTGAACGATTGAATCAATCTCGTCGGATCCTTTCATCAGCCCGCCGCTGACTCCGTCGGCCGCCACCAAAACCCTTGTTTGCAATTCTTCGTGGCGTTCTCTCTGGCGTAGCCTCACGATTCGCCCGTCGGCACTCGTCGCGCCTAACCGCGCCTCGGTTTGTGGCAGGAACTGAGAGCCCGCATCGACAGCAGCAGTGACCAACGCGGAATCCAGCGCTTGTCGGGAAAGGCCGACCGTTCCCTGAAGCGGCAATTCTGCCTGCCGCGAGCCGGAGCCAACTCGAAGCTGGCAGATGTCGACGGCACCTAAACTGGTAACGAGGTTTCCCAGCCCCGCTGCCTGCAGGGACTTCTGGCCGCTTTGATTGAGGCAACAACCACAAACCTTGGTGCGAGGAAATGACGCCTTGTCGACCAACAATACGCGGCGACCGAGCTGTGCAAGTTGCCGCGCGGCCAACGCTCCCGACGGTCCGGCCCCAACGACAGTCACGTCCCAGATCCTTGCCGCAGCCGTCTGCAAGTTGATCGTGGCTTCGACATTCATGGGCGTTTCCAGGTGAGCAGAAACCGGCAGGGCCATTTCCGGGCCAGTCGTACATCCACAAGATCGGCTTGCCGGGCCATGTCATGTATTTCCGATATGGTAAAAGCAGCGCGTACTGATCGAGGACCGTCAACATGGACAACGTGTGACCGCGTTAACAGGCGAGTTGCCAGGCAAGCCAGCAAATAGCCGCCATAACTGCGACGCAAGTCGCTCACTATCAACAATTGCCCAACCTGATCCCCGATTTTTCGCAGCAACTCGACAACCGCCGGAACTTCCAGATGGTGCAAGAACAACGAACAGATGATGACGTCATATTCGCCCGGAATGTCGTCGTCGATGAGGTCCAATTCAAAGAACTTGACATCCGCCTCTGCGCGTCGGGCGTTGTTCCTGGCGTATTGTAGAGCGGTTGGGCTTTTGTCACAGGCTGCGATGTTCAACGACAAACCCGCTTCTTGTCCAAGTTGCCACAGTCGGATCGGCAAGTCGCCCGCCCCGGTGGCCAGATCAAGGATCCGCAAGGGACGACCGGTCCCCCTCGCGAGACGCTCAATCGGATCCCACATCACAGAACTGGCTCGACTGATTCGGTTGATGCGAGTCAAACCACGCAGCGCATCAAAGTGGCGTTGCTGGTTCAGATCCGGCTGATCCATGATCTCGCCGATCAGTTGCCGCCGTTTGAGCTTCGCCGGAGTATTCACACAATCACCAAATAGAGTTTGTTCGTGGCAGCACGTTGCGTTGCGACGATTATCTCATTGCCTTACACATATGCACAGGCAAGCCGTTGACTTTTGTTCCCGACACCGGCAATAAATAGCAGCGGAAGAACCAGTTGTCAGAAACAAACAACCACCTGAACGGCGAAACCTTCGATGATCACTGCAAAACGTCCTGTTTCGACGAACGAGGTCGCCAGCCATTACGACGAACTGGACCGTTTTTATCGTCGGCTGTGGGGGGATCACGTTCATCACGGTTTGTGGCGAAGTGGTGGAGAAACGCCTGCCGAAGCCGTTGAGCAACTCATGGAAACGGTCATCCAGCCTTTGCAGCTAACCTCGCGCAGCCACGTTTGTGACGTGGGGTGCGGATACGGCGGAACATCGCGCTACATCGTCGACAAACTCGGTGCACAGGTGACAGGAATCACTTTGTCGCCTGCACAACAAAGCTATGCAAAAAAAATAAACCAGGATAAGGCCAATCCGCTTGTTATCGTTGGCGACTGGACGGCCAACTCCTTCCCGGCGGAGTCCTTTGACTCGGTCGTTTCGATCGAATGCCTGGCGCACATCATCGACAAGCAAGCCTTTTTTCAGGAGATCAATCGCGTATTGCGCCCCGGCGG
>JBPCVB010000603.1:0-11629 GCA_051010855.1 Pirellulaceae bacterium
GACACACTGGCCTGGGTGGAGAAATCACAAAGTGTGCTTACGGCACTCAAAAACGAAATTGGGGACACCGAGGAAGGCAAGAAGGAACTTTCCAATATTTACCTGACGTTGGCCAGCGAACTGAAAACGCAATTTGAAAGCCTGCAGGACAACAAGCAACGTTCGGCCTTTGCAGACGGTCTGGAGTCTTTTCTGTCCGGTCTGGGCAGCGAAGGGTCGGGGGATCGTGAACTGATGTTGTTAACTGCTTCAATGCATTCCGAAATCGGTTTGGGACTGCAGCAGCACGATTTAACATCGCAAGCCAGCCGGTTCTTTTCACAAGGCGTCAAGGTTTATCAGGAACTCAGCCAGCAGCCGGATTCCGATGCGCGGCGTCAACTGGCGATCGATCGCGGTTTGGCCAATTGCCTCCGTGGCAGCGAGCAATACGAAGAAGCTATTCGCAAGTTCGGCGACATCCTGGAAGACCCGGCCAACCAGCGGTACATCGACTTGCAGGTCGATGCGGCCTACGCGTTCACCGAGTGGGGACTTTCTATCAACAACCCGGACGCGCTGGCGTGGTCGATTCAGGGTGGCGAAAAACGCACCGTCGATGGCAAGGAGACCAACACGATTTTGGGCTGGAGCAAACTGGCCAAGGCTGCCCAGCGGGCGCGTAACCCGGAACTGCTGGCAGAGGCAGTTTTCAATATCGCACGCGGCAAATTCCAATACGGAAAAATCAAAAGCAATACGCGGTTGCAACAGGCTGCAATCGATGAAATCAAGAAGTTCAAAACCAATGTCCCGGACATGGGCGGGCCTCACTGGCAGCAAAAGCTCGAGGAATTACTGGCCCGTCTGGAAAACGAAGTTGGATAAACTGATGCAACACAATTTCATGAAAATGATGTCTGCGGCGCTGATGCCAGCGTTGTGCCTCATGTGGTGGCCCGTTCCGGCAACGGCCCAAAACGACTCAATCACGTTGATCACCGGCCGCCCCGTACGCGGAACCATCCAGTCGGTGACTCCCGAATCGCTGGTGGTCAACACATCAGATGGCAACAAGACCGTGGAACCGTGGAACGTACGCCGCATTCGGTTCGCCGACGAACCCAATGAGCTGACGCGGGCCAAAACCGGCTACACCGACGACCGGTTTAACGTCTGTGTTCAGGAACTGGACGGATTGGAAACGCCCGACCGCGATGTTGTTCGGCAGGAAGCCGAGTTTTACAAGGCCCTTGCATCGGCGCGAATTGCACTCAACGGTGGCAATGTAACCGCCAGCACGGCTACCTCCTCTGTCGAGCAATTCGTGCAGACCAACCCCAATAGTTTTCACTTATACGAAGCGCTCGACGCACTGGGCGATCTGTACCTGGCTCAGGGGCAGTTTGACAAGGCTGAGGAACAGTTCGGCAAAACGGCAGCCGGAACCTGGCCGGAATACGCTTTTCGCGCAAAACTAAAAACCGGTCGCTCCCAATTACTGCGTGGCGACCATTCGGCAGCCATTCAGTCCTTTGAGGACACCGAACGAGCCAACAGCTCCAGCGACTTTGCCCTGCAAGCCAAGTTAGTAGCCCGTTGCTTGCGGGCCCAGGCCATTGCCATGTCGGGTGACCCGGCCGAAGGACGTCGAATGGCTACCGAAATCATCCAGTCCGAGAGTCCCAAGAACGCGATGGTGTTCGCTTACGCCAACAATGCCATCGGCGCCAGCTACCTGCAGGAGAATTTGCTAAAAGAAGCAGTGCGTTCCTATCTCAAGACAGAATTGCTGTTCACGATTGATCCTGACAGTCATGCGGAGGCCCTTTATCACCTGCAGACACTGTGGGACCAGCTGGAACAGCCGGGTCGGGCGTCCGCCGCGCGGCAAAAAATCAACGACCGTTACCGAAACACCTATTGGGCCACCAAATCCCGACCCTGATCGACAATCCAGGCCGGCCCCGGGAAAATTCCTGGACAATCGGCACCTGTGAATCCAGAATCGGGTTCCCGGAGAAAAGCCGCTTCCGCCGAAATCCAATTGACACCCTTCCGTCCTGCGGAAACTGAACTTCCAAGTGGAGACAATCCATGCGATCCCTCGCTGACATAAACACTGAATCAACCACCTTGCAGCGCCGCCGGCGAACCCTTTGCGGCTGGGTCGTGATTTGTCTACTCGCGATGACGCTGAATTTCAGTGCTTCGTTCAACCCGGTGATCACACAGGATGTTGTGGCTCAGGAAACGGACGGCGGTGGCGGCCAATCAACGCCGGAAAAAAAGAAAACCGCGTTGCAATGGCTCGTCGACTCACTGGGCCCGCTTTATATCATCGTGTTCCTGATTCTGTCATTCACACTGGTGGCCCTGTTTGTGATGAATGTAATTTCCGCGCGACGCGACACGTTATGTCCCGATCATTTGATCGAGGGATTTGAAGCCAACCTGGATCAAAAGAACTATCAGGAGGCCTATGAAATGGCCAAGGCGGATGAATCATTCCTCGGCAACGTGCTGTCCACCGGATTGGCCAAGCTGACGTCCGGCTACGAACGGGCCATCGAAGGGATGCAGGAAGTGGGAGAAGAGGAAAGCATGAAGCTGGAGCACCGGCTCAGTTACCTGGCCCTGATCGGTACGATTTCCCCCATGATCGGACTGTTCGGTACAGTGCACGGCATGATCAACTCGTTCAGCTATATCGCCATTGCCGGTGGCTCGCCCGACCCCAACATTCTGGCGGAAGGCATCTCCAAGGCGCTGGTAACCACGCTGATCGGACTGGCGATCGCCATTCCAGCCATCGCCGCCTACAACATCCTGCGTAACCGTGTGCAACGTCTGGTCCTGGAAGTCGGCATTGTCAGCGAAAACCTGATGAGCCGTTTTGAAAATGTTTCGGCGTCCAAGTAATCTCCGCATTGACTGACGCCTCGTTTTCTCACACGGACTCGTCATGAAATTCAAAAAGAAAAAAACCGGCATCCTTGAGGGCGACCTGACGCCCATGATCGACATGACGTTTCAGTTGATCGCCTTCTTCATGCTGATTATCAATTTTTCCGAAGTGGAAAAGAGCGAAGAGATCAACCTGCCGCTATCGGAACTGGCCAAGCCACCCGAGGAACCGCCACCGTTCAAGATCGTGCTGAACCTCGACGAGGACGGCAGCATCAAACATGGACCGCAGATTATCGATAATGTCGATGTGATCACGCCGGTGCTGAGTACCCAGGTCGGCCGGGCAGAACGCGAAGGCGTGGCTGTCGCGGAAATCAGCGTCATCATTCGCGCCGATCGCAGTGTCGATACCGGACTGGTCCAGCGGCTGATGAACAAGTGCAAGGAACAACAGCTGGAATCGTTTTCACTCCGTGTCAACGAGAGCCTGAGATAACGCCATGAAAATTCGCGGCTACGACAAAGAGGGAGAAGACGTCAAGCTGGAAATGACGCCAATGATTGACATCGTGTTCCAGTTGCTGGTTTTCTTCATCATGACTTACAAGGTCACCGCCATGGAAGGCGATTACAGTATCCGCATGCCGGCGGCTGCCTCCGAACCCACGCTGACCGAAGAAACGCTGGAAGATGTTCTGATGGTGCGGCTGGTTGCAGATCCGGAGAATCGCTATCTGGCTTCGATCGAAGTCAACTTTGGTAGCCAGACAAAAACGTGGCCTCGCGAGCAATTTCCCACCACCGTCGAGGATTACGACAACAAGAATTCGCCGGCCCGCGGCATTTTTCGCGGCCTTAATAATTTTGTCATCGGCGCTTTGGGCAGTGGCAGCGGCGATCCCGGTTCAGCCAGTGAAATCGAGGCCGAGATCGAAGCCGACTACGGCTTGCGTTACGAGGAAACCGTGTACGTCATCGAAGCCATTTCCGGTTACAAAACCGACGATGGCAAGATCGTCAAGCTGATCGAAAAGATCAAGTTCCGTGACGCAGTGCAATAACTGGCGGCTTTGCCAATACACAGCGATTGCCGCGTTTATCCGGACCTCAGAATGTCCAGTCGCATTCGCGCTTCTTCTGCCCTGTCAGCATGGAGTTCGATGCCGATGAAGTTACGTCTCAACATGACACAGGCAATGCCGATGGCTCCCGATCCGCAAAAGGGATCGAGCACAGTTTCTCCCGGCTTGGTCATCATCTTGACGAGCATCGCCATTTTGTTGGCATCGCGGTGATTGGGATGAGTGGAAGGAGGCAGATCTTTCCAGAGTTCCGGTTCGATGCCTTCGGTTTCCAGCGGATGACAAAGCACGAATGATGCCGGCGTCCCGCGAGCGTCTGCAAACGCGTCGGGAATCTTTACCACCGTCCCGGATCCCAGTAGTTCAGACAAGGCTTCTATTCGTTCTGGTGATTGCGACATGGCCAACCGCTTCTTCTCCCCAGAAACACACCGTGCCATTTGAACGACAAAGGGCTTCATAGTGTACATATAGGTAGCAGGTCTAAATCCAAATCCGGAAAAAGGCGGATCGGTAATCACGCAGTCAACCGAGCCAACCTCCAGCGTTTGCATAATCGCCATGCTGTCGCCATGGTGTATCACAAATTCCCCGAAACCAGATCCCACCTCTTCTCACCTGCGCAAGTTTGAATAGAGATAAAGAAATAAGCCAAACGGCTACACTGACAGTTTATTAAAAGCCTCGCAGTACTTCACGCAATGCGGAAGTTGTCCATAACCGGCGGGACAGGCGACAACTACGCACGCGGATGAAACTGGTTGTGCACCTTTTTCAAACGCGACTGGTCGACATGGGTATAGATTTGCGTAGTGGCGATGCTTGCGTGACCAAGCATTTCCTGGACGTGTCGCAAATCGGCGCCGCCGGCCAACAAATGGGTGGCAAAGCTGTGTCGCAGCGTATGCGGGCTGATGTTTGGAGGAATCCCCGCGATCACGGCGTATTTTTTGACCAGTACCCAGATGGCTTCACGTCTTAGTCGCCGTCCACTGCGTGACAAAAACAACCAGGGAACAAACCGGGAACTGCCTGGCAGCAAATCAGCACGCTGGCCCTCAAGATAGTTCTGCACGGCCTCGATTGCGCTGTCGCCCAGGTGCGCCATACGTTGTTTGTCGCCCTTGCCGGTGCACTTGCAAAACCTCTGCTCAAGTTGCAAGTCTTCCAAGCGGAGATTCGAAAGTTCTGAAGCCCGGCAGCCCGTGGCGTAGAGCATCTCCAACAGAGCGCGATCACGCAAATAAAATTTTTCCAACGGCCGCGGCGCATCGAGGAACCGTTGCACCTGACGCGGTGAGAGAACTTCCGGAACACGTTGCCAGAGTTTTTGACTGCCCAGCAGTTCGGCCAGGTTCTCTCGCAGCACGCCTTCCAGTTGCAAATACTTGAAGTACATCTTCAGCGTGACCAGGTGCCGTGCCACGGATGATGGCGCGAGTCCCTGATCGGCCAGCCAGCCGACGTAATCGGAGAGCTGCGAAATCTTCAGTCGTTTCACCGGCCGATTGCCACGCCACAGTTCAAACCGCTGCAGATCGCGTCGATAGGCGGCCACCGTATTTTCGGCCAGGTGACATTCACGTTGCAGATAATCAGCAAACGAATCTGCCCACCCATCGGTGGACTGACGAGTCTGGGCCGACGCCGGCTGTTGTTTGAGTTTCTGCAATCGCGTGAGACGTTTGGCCATGTCCTGACCATCGGAAATTCACCCACCACCCTTGCAGCAAAATTTGCCTGGTCGTTGCAATCGGACGGACGGAAATGCCAGGTCTATCCGCCAGCGGTCTTCCGCGCTACAACGATTCGTTGCAATCCTGCCAGATCGTTAACGATCCGCACGAACTCCAGTCCCTGGGTGCCTGCTACCATCTCGCGGGAGGTGTCGGCAATCATCGGACTAATCTCAAACATCAACAGACCGTCACTTGTCAGTCGCTCCGCAGCCTGCCTAATCAATCGACTGATGATATCGGTGCCCTGTGGACCGGCGAACAGCGCCTGATGAGGCTCGAACTCGAGCACCGACTTGTCCAGTTGGTCCGTTTCGTTCTGACCCACGTAAGGTGGGTTGCTGACAATCAGATCGACTTCATCAAACTGTTTGACATCGTCCAGCAAGTCCGACTTTACGAAGGAAATTCGCCCTGACAGATCATGCGTTTCGGCGTTTCGCCGGGCGACAGCCAGCGCCTCGTCGCAGATATCCGCTGCCACCACCTGGGCTTCCTGCGCATGTTTGGCGATGGAAATCGCCACATTGCCACTGCCCGTTCCCACGTCAACAACACGGGGCGGCTGATGCGAGAAACCGGGAATGGCATCCAGCGCTTCGGACACAAGGTGCTCGGTTTCCGGTCGCGGGATCAGCACGCTGGAATTTACCTCGAACTTAAGCGAAAAAAATTCGCGATGGCCGACCAGATAGGCCACCGGTTCACCCTCGGCGTGCCGTGCGACCCAGTCGCGAAACTTGTCACGGGCCGGGGCGTCCGGTTCCTCATCGAAACGCGTGTACAAGTCGATTCTTGCGCACTGCAACGCTTCGGCCAGCAAGATTTCGGCGTCCAGACGCGGCTGTCCCGCACCCTGCTGTTGAAAATACTCCGAAGTCCAGTCCAGCAGGCGTCGCATGGTCCACCGGGTATCCTCAGATTGGCTGGCAGACTCGTTGGTGACCGGTTCGCGATCGTCCGTGTTGACGTTAATCGAGATCTCCCATTGAATCGCGGAGGCTTTGGCGATCGTGCTCGATCAAGGCATCGGTCACTGGTTGCAAGTCGCCGGCGATGATTTGATCCAGCTTGTACAACGTCAGATTGATGCGGTGATCGGTAAGGCGGTTTTCCGGAAAGTTGTAAGTACGAATCCGTTGGCTGCGATCACCGGAACCGACCAGCGTCTTGCGTGCATCGGCCCGTTCCTTTTTCTGGGTTTGCTGGTAGTGATCGTACAGCTTGGATTTCAGCACACGCAGTCCCTTGGCCAGGTTCTTGTGCTGGCTGCGTTCCTCGAAACACTTGATTACAATCCCGGTTTCGTGGTGGGTGATGCGTACGGCTGACGCGGTCTTGTTGACGTGCTGGCCACCAGGTCCGCTGCTGGCCGCGTAACGTTCCACTTCATAGGCATCCGCGGGCAAATCGACTTCCACATCCTCAACTTCGGGTAACACGGCGACCGTGGCTGCCGAGGTATGGATGCGGCCCTTGGTCTCGGTTTCGGGAACTCGCTGCACGCGATGTCCACCACTTTCATATTGCAGATCGCGATAACAGCCTTCGCCCGAAATCGAAAGCGTAACCTCCTTGAATCCACCCAGCTCGGTCGGACTGGACTCGACCGGTGAGAATTTCCAGCGGCGAATCTCGCAGTAACGCTTGTACATCTCGTACAGGTTGCGGGCAAACAGTGCTGCTTCGTCGCCACCGGTACCTGCGCGAATCTCCATTACACATTTTGAGCGATTGGCGTCTTCGCCACCGATCGTCATCTCGAGCAATTCATTCCAGAAATTTTCCCGCGTATCCAGCATGCCCGGCAATTCACTGTCGGCCAGCTCCCGTTCCTCCGGGTCATTGCTGGCGGCCATTTCACGGACTTCGTCGATTTCCGTGCAAACGTCCTTGAATCGACGGTACTTCGTCGCCAGCTTGGCCAGCGAACCGTGTTCGCGCGCGACTTCCGCCATCTTGTTCGAATTCGACTGAACGGCCGGATCAGACATCTGCTGTTCCAGATGTTCAAAACGGGTCAGTTTTTCTTCCAGCATTTCACGCATTGATTTGTCTTTCCGTGGTCAGGGCTGTTTGTTGGATCAAAAGAAAAAAAAAGAAGGCCACGAATCCGCAGAATCATGGCGTACCGATAGCGGAGAACCCTGCTACGAACCGGTTAGCGTGTCCAACAAGACGATGCGACAAATTTGCGTGTTTGAATGGTGCATAATTAAAGATCTTCAGCGAGACAGAAGAACGGCATAACTATATCGCTGACCCCGATTTGCGGCAACCGCACCGCTGCAAACCGCGAAATGACTGAAGGTAACCCCGCACCGTGAGCGAGGACAACCTCATGAAATAGGTCCTGCCTGGTTGTCCGGAGATTGTCGTCTCGCCCAATCCGCAAACAGCGTGTCGCATACCAGCTGCACCGCGTGATAGATCACCATAGGCAACAATGTGATGTTCAACATCAGACACACCAGCAAGCCAACCATCAACGTTTTTTGGCTGCCGGAAATCGCCACGGCAATTTGCTCCTCACGTGGCATTCCCAACAAGCGCGCAACGACAAATCCACTGGCTAGTGCGGCCACATGCACGATTGCGCAAACAACTCCGATCCAAACGATCGACAACCAGCCTGGCATTTGATCGGCCGGCAACCTCAGCGTCGTTTGCGAAGTCCCCAGCAATACGATGATCAGAATCCCGATTTGGGCCAGTACCCCGAGCATCGTCTTGTTCACAGTTGCCCAACTCGCTGTACCCGGATGAATGCGGCACAGCTGAGCCACGCAGATCGGCACCAATACCAGTAGTGCCAAACGACCTGTCATCTCTGCAGGACCGATATCAGCCATCGCATTCAACATCAGGAACACCAGCAGCGGAGTCACCACAAAACACAAGCCGTTCGTGATCACGGTTGTCATCAGCGCTGTAACCTCGTTGCCGCCGGCGCGACGAGTCCACACAGCGGCCGAGGCCAGAGTGCCTGGAGCAGCGGCTGCCACCAACAGCCCGGCAGCAGAAAATGAATCCAGCAGCCCGGAGAACAGCCACGCGATCACAGGCAGCAATCCAAAATTGATTGCACTGGCCAACAGGGCCGGCCACGGATGACGCACTGTTTTGGCGATCACATTGAACGACAGTGGCAATGCCATCAGGAACATCACCACCATCACGACGACGCGTCGCAGCCAAACATTGCTGCTGAGGCCGTCCAGTTCTGCAGCAAACCAATATCCAGCGACCAGCGCTACGGCCAGACCCAGCAGGAACCAGTACTTGATGATGAACTTGTTCAAAATGCATCGAATCAAATCAGGAAACGTTGGTGCACTTGACCGGCACTCCGTGCCCAGCATTCTGGTTCTTGCTAGCATGAAAGGCAATTGCAGTCTGGCCGACCTGCGCTCAGTCACGCCAATCGCACTTTCGGCAAACGTGCTGCGTCAATAGACTTCGCCGTCCCTCTAAACTGACCTGGCGACATTTCGTCATCCGGAAACGCAAAAAAGAACATGCCCTTGAGATACTGGACCGCTGGAGAATCGCACGGCAAGGCGATGCTGGCTTTGATCGACGGCTTTCCCGCAGGTCTTGCCGTCGATACTGATGCCATCGACACCACATTGCGTCGTCGTCAGGGGGGCTATGGACGTGGTGGTCGGCAAAAACTGGAAACCGATGCTGTTGAATTCCTTTCCGGCACCTGGCAATCAACCACCATCGGCAGCCCGATTGCCTTGCAGGTCATTAATCGGGATTACAAGCTGGAACGACTGCAGGAACTGCCTCGGCCTCGCCCTGGACACGGTGATCTAAGTGGCTCGATTAAATACCTCAGTTCTATTCGCGGCATCCTGGAACGCGCCAGCGCGCGTGAGACCGCGGCCCGGGTTGCCGCAGGAGCATTGTGTCAACAATTGCTCGATGTGTTTGGTATTCGCTCGCTGGGTTACGTGGTTCAACTGGGTGGCGTGGACCTGGAGATTCCGCACGCATCGCTGGACGAGTTGGAAAAGCTACGCGATCGCAGCGAGATCTATTCACTGGTTCCGGACCAGGACCAGCAAATCAAGGACCTGATCGACCATACCAAATCGGAGGGCGACACGCTGGGCGGCGTCGTCGAGGTGCGGGTGGAAGGTCTGCCGTTCGGACTGGGTTCGCACGCGCAGTGGGATCGCAAACTGGACGGGCGGTTGGCTGCTGCGGTAATGAGTATCCAGGCGATCAAGGGGGTGGAAATCGGGATGGGCTTTCGCGCCGCTGCCCTGCCCGGCTCCCAGGTCCACGATGCCATCGGCTATGACCCGGACCAGCAGGATTCGCCCGCACTCGGGTACACACGACCCACCAACAATGCTGGTGGACTGGAAGCCGGTATGACCAATGGTCAGCCGCTCGTGGTCCGCGCCGCCATGAAACCAATCAGCACATTGCAAAAGCCGCTGGAATCCATCGACATGGACACCAAGGAGAGCAGCTCGGCCAGTTATGAACGCAGTGATATCTGCGCGGTGCCCGCCTGCAGTGTAATCGTCGAAGCCGTGGTGGCCATCGAGGTGGCGGCGGCGTTGATCGACAAGTTTGGCGGCGACAGTGTTGCGGAAATGCAGGAACGCTGGATCAGTTTCCAGCGAATGGCAGCCGACAGGTAAAGCAATTCAACTGACGAGGATCAACCGGGCAAACATGGACGTGATGCTCAGCGACAACGCGAAGCGCTTCCTTTGTCGCCTGGGGTTCGTCGCCTTATGCATCATTCCGACCGTGTGGTGCCTGAAGTACATTCTGTTTCCGCCAACCGATGCTCAGTGGGCTGCCCAGCTACAGCAACAGTTCGGCGTGGCCAATCAACCCGGCGAAGTTCGGGTGCTGTCTCCGCAACGCACTGACCTGTCGGATTGGGTGCTGGGTAACGGAGACTTCGAGTCGCATGTCATCATTGATCAGGCTTCACTGCAGAATCGACATGACGGTCGCCTGTTGCATATCACTCAGGCAGCTGGTTCTCCCGCAGCGATCTGGCACATGCTGAATCGCATGACCTGGCAACTGTCGCGTACCAGCAAATCTGATCGTCCCCAGCGGGTTCTTTTCGAGTCCGTCAGCTTCCTGCAAGCCGATGGCAAAGTGATGCCGGGCGGCACATGGAAACAACTAAATCTGCTGGTCGGCGACCAGGGTCGTCGCTGGACGATCAGTTTTTTGCCAGCCGAGCTTGCGCCGACGAACGCTGAAGAGGACACCAAAACCGTTACGATTAAACGGACGGCCGATGCACACGGATACCACTGGTATGTCGATGCCAGGGGTTGGCAGTTGCCCGTTGCCTTGCTACAGGCCGGGATTCCGATACTACATGGTGTCAACCCGGACGCTGTGATGATCAACGGCTTGGCTTCGTTACGCGAAAACCAGGGGCGATGGAGCGGCGAAGTTCGCGGCCAGATCGGCGGGATTGATCTCGAATACGTCGTGCAGCGCAATTTTGGCACGGCAATCTCGGGTGTGGCGACCGCAACGATCACGTCGGCCATCATTGCCGACAACCGACTGCAAGAAATCGAGGGCCACCTCATTTCGTCGTCCGGTGTCATCGGGGCAGATCTGCTGGCTGGCTTTCGCGAATGCCTGGCGATGCAAATCGTGCAACCCTACGGCGGTCAGGATCAGACGTACCGCGATCTGCGATTCGGTTTCTTGATGCGGAACCACGCGCTCGCAATTTTTGCCGATGAAGCAGGTGCCATTGCCCACAGCGATGACGGGCATGCCATGTTGATTCCGCCGCACGGTCAGCCTCACCCGGTCAACAACCTGTTTGCCTTGCTGGCCTGGCCCCATCAACATTTCTTCGCCACGCCACTGACGCCCAACGTGGCCAGTCTGGCACAGCGGATCGCCTTGCCCGGCGGC
>JBPCVB010000604.1:0-5132 GCA_051010855.1 Pirellulaceae bacterium
AAGTTTTTTCAGATCTGGATGTCGACCACGTTCAGGCCCCGTACCACGACAATCGTGGCCAGTTGATTACGCGGCAGACCATTGCCTATGTCGACATCTTGCGTAATTGCGGCTTTGCCGACTCATCTCTTTTAGAATCCAGGGTCAATCAGTGGCTGGAATTATTTGACCTGCATCAGCCGTCCCTGGTTATTTGTGATCACAGTCCGACGACGCTGCTCGCAGCAAGGCTGACCGATGTTCGAACCGTGATGATGGGTAGCGGGTTTTCCTGTCCGCCGATCTGCGAACCGATGGTTTCGTTGCACCCGCAACTGGACATTCCGCGCGCGGAATTGATAGCGCGGGAACAGGTGGTTCTCGATGTGGTTAATTCGGTGCTGATTGCCCGCGACCGGCCGCCGCTGGAATCACTGGCTCAACTGTATGGCGATGTTGATGCCACATTCCTGACCACGATCGAGGAGCTGGATCACTTTGGTCCGCGCCCACATGTTCGCTATTGGGGTGCGTGGTCTCGTGGTGGCGGTGAGCGGCCAGTATGGCCGGCCTCGGACAAAAAACGCGTCGTGGCCTATTTAACGCACACGCCTGGCCTGGATATGTTGCTGGATCGTTTGTCCCGCGAGGATTTTCAGTGCCTGATTTTTGGCACGTGGGTTACGGCTGAGTTGCAGCAGGAATTCTCAGATACCGGGGTCTTCCTGTTGCGGAACATGATTGATTTTCAGAAACTCGGCGGCCAATGTGACCTCGCCCTGCTGAATGCCACTCACGGTGCAACCTTTGTGATGCTGAGGCAGGGTATTCCGGTGGTGCAACTGCCGACACACGTCGAGCAGCGACTGATCGCCCGGTGTACCACCGAGATCGGGGCCGGGTTGCAAGCCGGTACGCGTGACCCGGATTCTGTAATAGAGAGCATGCATCAGGTCCTGGCGAATGGCTCCTACCGCGAAGCGGCTCTACAAGTCGCTCGGCGGTATCAGGACTGCAATTTGGAGGGGCAATTCGGGGAGATGATGGATGCGTTGCAAGAGCTGCTGCGACCTACCGCCCGGTAAGTGGTATTGGCGGGCAACAGACCAACCTAGCGGCCTTGCTGGTGGCCCGAGAGGTCCTGACTCGCATCCCCTAACTCTTCTTGACAGCCGGGTTTAAGCGAAGTTAGACTCGTCGCTTTCGCGAATGGATCGGTTTGATCGACGAGCCAAACCTTCACGGACCCGTTCTTGATGGGAGTCTCCGTGAGGGATTTTTCGGCAGGCAGTCAGCGTTCAAGCGAGCGTGATGGCTGCCCGATTTGGAACGGATGGGCCCAGGTTTTTCTGCGTTCCTTGTGCGCCCATTTGTCTCGCGATCGATCAAATTGGTGTTTCGCGTTTGCACGACCCCCGGCACAATTGCTCGCTGAATGCGGCGTCCGAGACGTTCGCAAACGGCCGTATCGCCCGACCCAAGCATCCCGCAATATCAAGGCAAAAAAATGTCTGCACTGTCTCGCCGTTTGAAATCCCTGTCCTGGCACCGCGAGGGCTGGCTGGCCCTGTTCGTTGTATCAGCGCTGCTGCTGTATTTCACCAGTAGTGCCGAGGCTGTTCAGGAAACCAGTACGCCAACGACCCAGGCAACGGATGACGCACCGCCGGTTTCCGGGGGAGTTCCGTGGTTGGCCTGGATTATTCCGCTGTTTGGCCTGGTTGGCCTGGGCTTCACCTGGTGGAAATCCACGTGGGTTGCCGAGCAGGAAGTGGGTACCGACAAGATGGCTCGCATCGCGAAAAACATCACCGACGGTGCGATGTCGTTCCTCAAGGCCGAATACAGCGTGCTCATTGTGTTCGTTATCGCGGTAGCTGTGTTACTTGGCTGGGCTGGTGCCAATCAGGGTGACGCTTCGTCGCCGCTAATTGCCCTGTCGTTTGTATTGGGTGCATTCTGTTCGGCACTGGCAGGATTCATTGGTATGCGTGTGGCGACCAAGGCCAACGTCCGCACAACCAATGCAGCGCGTACCGGACTGGGGCAGGCTCTGGAAGTGGCCTTTGCCGGCGGCAGCGTGATGGGCATGGGCGTTGTCGGGTTGGGTGTACTGGGACTGAGCGTTCTGTTCATCCTGTATGGAATGATGTATGGCATGGGATCGGCACCGAACGTGACTCGAGTCATTACAGTTCTGACCGGTTTCTCTTTTGGAGCTTCCTCGATCGCATTGTTCGCGCGTGTCGGGGGCGGGATCTATACCAAGGCGGCAGACGTTGGCGCTGACCTGGTGGGCAAGGTCGAAGCTGGAAGTCCCGAAGACCATCCGCTGAATCCAGCCACGATTGCTGACAACGTGGGCGACAATGTGGGCGATGTCGCTGGCATGGGCGCTGACCTGTTTGAATCCTATGTGGGATCGATCATCGGCACGATGGTACTGGGAACTGCGTTTCTCACCCTGCCCGAGTTTCAACAAGCCGGCCTGGGTGGGTTGTCCGCAGTGTTGTTGCCGCTGGTGTTGGCCGGCGTTGGCATCCTCACGTCGGTGGCAGGTACGTTTTTTGTCAAAGTCAGGGAGGGCGGTGATCCGCATCACGCACTGAACATTGGCGAATTCGGTTCCGCTGCCGTCTTGCTGGTCCTTACCTACCTGATCATTCGGTTCATGCTGCCAGGCAGCTGGGAAATGGTTCAACCTGACGGGAGCACCAAAACCTTTACCAGCAATGGCGTGTTCTTTGCCATCCTGTTTGGCCTGGTTGCCGGATTGGCCATCGGAAAAGTCACCGAGTATTTCACCGGAACCGGCACACGACCGGTCAAGGCAATCGCTCGCCAGTCGATGACTGGCTCGGCGACCAACATCATTTCCGGTCTGGGCGTGGGTATGATGTCGACGGCGATTCCAATCCTGATCATCGCCGCTGCCATTCTGGGAGCTTATTATTGTGCCGGATTGTATGGCATCGCTATTGCGGCGGTCGGCATGCTGTCGAACACAGGAATCCAGCTGGCCGTAGATGCCTACGGACCGATCTCCGACAACGCTGGCGGGATCGCCGAGATGGCCGAACTGCCCAGGGAAGTGCGTGGCCGGACTGACAAGCTGGACGCCGTGGGCAATACAACGGCGGCCATCGGCAAGGGCTTTGCGATTGGCTCTGCAGCGTTGACTGCGCTGGCATTGTTTGCTGCTTTCACAACAGCCTATAACCTGTCGAACCCCGACAAACCCATTATGGCCATTTCGATCATTGATCCCACGGTAATGGCTTCGCTGTTTATCGGGGCCATGCTGCCGTTCCTCTTCTCCGCCTTGTCCATGAATGCGGTGGGTCGTGCGGCGATGGCGATGATTGAAGAAGTGCGGCGGCAGTTCCGCGATATCCCGGAACTCAAGGCTGCTCTTAATGTCATGAACAAAAACGAAGGCAAGGATTTTGAGGAGTGGTCAAAGGATGACCAGACAACCTTTGAA
This sequence comes from Pirellulaceae bacterium, assembly GCA_051010855.1. Lineage (GTDB taxonomy): Bacteria > Planctomycetota > Planctomycetia > Pirellulales > Pirellulaceae > CAJQPP01. The sequence goes on from JBPCVB010000604.1 coordinate 3,464, forward strand.
GCGGCTGACGGCAAGGCCGAGTACGGCAAGTGCGTTGCTATTTCGACGCGGGCTTCGATTCGCGAAATGATCCTGCCGGGTCTGGTTGCCGTTTCCGTTCCCGTGGCCTTCGGATTCCTGCCCAAGTTGTTTGATGCCGATGGCAATACCAACGCTTTGATGCTCGGAGGATTGCTGGCTGGCGTGACGATCAGTGGTGTGCTGATGGCCCTGTTCCAGTCCAACGCAGGTGGTGCCTGGGACAATGCCAAGAAGATGATCGAGGAGGGTTTTGAGGTCGATGGTCAGATGCTGACCAAGGGCAGTGATGCCCACAAGGCCGCGGTCGTCGGCGATACGGTAGGCGATCCGTTCAAGGATACGTCAGGTCCCTCATTGAACATCCTGCTGAAACTGATGAGCGTGGTGGCCCTCGTAATCGCTCCGCTGATCTAGATTGAAACAGCATATTTGCACACTTGCATCGGCAATCTGACAGCGACCCTGTCGAAAATGCCTGCAGACAAAACTTTTCAGGAACGGCTCATCAGGGTCGTTCCTGTTGTGTTTTAAGGTCACCCGTGAACCCGTCGCCCGTGTTTTTGCGGGCAACCGTACGCTCGCCGGCATTCCCCGCCGAACCCGCTGTACGGGTGGTCGCAAGGGGTGGGCCACTTGCAGCGATCGTGCCTGTATTTTTGGGGTTACGACAGTCATTCTGGCCTATTTTTTGCTTGGACTAGCCTTAAATCCCGACTACTCTAAAGATGTACGATCAGTCGGCTGGCGCACGAGCTGCGTCAGTTTGCAATGTTTCGGCCTGCCAGAATCGTCAAATCAGGGTGTCGCTACGGGGCAAGTCGGGGGCACCTGAGCTATAGCTCGACACAGGCAGGGTGTGTCGAAGGAAAATCGAGGAGAGTTCGAATGAAATCTTACTGGTTGACTCACAAGTCTTTGGCGATTGCCGCAGTATGTGCGATGTGCCTGCCCGCCGCGATGGTTTTTGCCACTGACACTGACGAGAAACAAGAGGAGCGACAGCCCACGCGTGTATCGCGCACGCTAACTCCGGCTGACGGATATGCATCCGTGGAAATGTTTGCCGCTATGGAAACTGGCGACATTGAAGTGGAGCTGATTCCCAAGGACGCTACAGAAGCCAACATCTTTGTCACTAACAATTCCGAGCAGGCGCTGGCAATCGAGATGCCTGAGGCCTTCGTCGGCGTACCCGTCCTCGCTCAAGGCTTTGGCGGCGGACCCGGTGGCGGTGGTGGTGGCGGAGGCTTCGGCGGCGGCGGCGGTGGTCGCGGCGGCGGAGGCGGCGGCTTTGGCGGCGGCGGCGGTCAAGGACTCGGCGGCGGTGGCGGTCAGGGCGGCGGAGGCGGAGGCTTTGGCGGCGGTGGCGGAGGTCGTGGTGGCGGCGGAGGCGGCGGTGGCTTCGGCGGCGGCGTCTTCAATATTCCTCCCGGGAAACGTGCCAAGGTTGAAATCTCAACGATCTGCCTCGAATTCAATCGCCCGGATCCCCGTCCAAGCATGAAGTATGAAATCAAGCCAATTCGCGATTACATTCAGGACGAAGCGATCATTGAAATGATTCGCATGGTTGCCAACGACGAAATCTCACAACCGGTCGCCCAGGCAGCAGCCTGGCACCGCACCGACGATCTCAGCTGGGAATTCC
>JBPCVB010000605.1:0-3612 GCA_051010855.1 Pirellulaceae bacterium
GCCGGGGACTTTAGAATCAACTGACGATGTTTCAGGGCCGAATTGTCGCAGGGGCAGCATTATGACTACCACGGAACAACGAACCAGGAAAGCCTTGTGGGTGCCCGGCTGGTACGAGCTGGATCAACCGCTGTACACAGGCGGTTACGAGCGATTCTGGTTCTACCAAAACCCGCCCGCTGACCTGCCCGATGTCGAAGACTACGATTATGTGTTCTTTAATCAACTCAGTTGCGCTGCCAATTGCCAGGTCCGCAACGCAACCATCATGTCGATCGAGCATCCTGTTCTGGGATCGCTGCGACAAATCGAAACCGATGGCCTGGACTATATCTTCCACCCCAAGAGCGGTGAACCGTTAACGGTCAACGCCGAAGAAGAACCTGGAAAAGTCTTTGGCGAGGGTCCCGAAATCGGCGATTGGTCGGTCACCGTGATGCTGACCGGCGTTTCCGATCCGGTTGTCGACACCTGATCATCGAGTCGTCCGATTCATGACCACCATCGTCTCGTACAACGTCAACAGTTTTCGTTCGGCGACGGAAAAGGGCCTGCTCGACTGGATCGACGAAAACGACTTTGATGTGGTTTGTTTGCAGGAAACCAAATCCAGGGATGGCAAGGTTCCCCGCATCCTGATCGATTCACTGGGCTACCATCACCACTGGCATCACGCCGAACAATCCGGCTATAGCGGCGTGGCCACGCTCTCCAAGCGAAAACCGTCACGGATCATTTCGGGCACAGGGATCGAAAAATACGACCGGGAGGGCCGCGTCCTGCGCACCGACTTTGACGACTGGACACTGCTTAACTGCTATTTTCCCAACGGCGGTCGGGGCGAGGAACGGCAGCAATTCAAAATGCGTTTCCTCGATGACTTTTACGCGCTGGTCGACAACCTGTTGCTGGACCAGCCCAATCTGATCGTGGTCGGCGACTACAACATTGCGCATGGCGAGATCGATCTGGCCCACCCCGGCCGACATCACAACACGTCAGGTTTCTTGCCCGAGGAACGCGCGTGGATGACCCAGTTCTTTCAAAATGGGATCGTCGACGCTTTTCGCCACCTGAATCCGGACAAGGTCGAATATTCATGGTGGCGTTTCAATCCGGGAGTACGGGAAAAGAATCTGGGGTGGCGTTACGACTACATGGGCGTTTCCGATGCGCTCATCTACCGCGTCAAGGATGTGCGGCATCTGAAACAAGTCGAACATTCGGACCATTGTCCGGTATGGATGGAGATCGACTTTTGATCATCTCTCCACATTTAAGGATTGCCGTCGCTCGCTGTTGCGCAACTCAAACGGGGCCGCCGACCTTGGTCGCCCCGGCCGGGTGACATACTGCGTGATTGAGCAATTTGGGTGAGCCCGTTGCAGTTGTACGATTTCCGGTCGGAGTCCGTCGCTGATGGTCAATTGCCTGAGTTTCGCCAGCGGACGTTGAGTCAACAGTCGCACTCCACGTCGTGAAATGCCGGTCTCACGCAGCGACAACGACTCCAGATCCGGATACCGCTCGATTAGCGTTGCCAACCCGGCATCCGTTATCCCGCTGCCATAAAGAAACAGGATCCTCATGCGCGGATTTTCGGGCAACTTCAGCAGCAATTCGTCGTCAAACTCGCAGCCGATCATCAACGACTCCAGTGATTCCAGCTGGCTGATTTCGTCAAGGACGTTCAGGTCGACCATGGCATGACAACGGAACTCAACCAGCGATTTGAAGTCCCCGAAAAGACCGGCGAACATCTCGCCTGTCAGTTGATTGTCACCGCGAAATTCCAGGCTCTCGAGGTTGGGCAAGCGTGACAGGGCGACCAGGCCTTCCTGCGGGAATGCCTGCCAACCGCCATTGATTCGAAGTTGGCGAACATTGCTGAGACTTTCAAACGCACTGAACTCCTCCGGCTCCATGTCCCACACGCCCCTCAACTCCAGAGATTCCAGCGGTCCCAGTTCACCCACAGCGTGCAACAGATCGGCATCGATTTCCCAACCATCGAGAGTCAGCCACACGTTCGTCAGTTCTTTCAGTAAAGCCAGGTCTGTGATCGCTCCTTGCCACGATTTGCGATCCGGTTCCCGGCGTATTTCCTCAACACCTCCGCGACGGTGACCTGCCACATGCTCATCGACAAGGCGAATTTGCAAACTTTGAATCTCGCCCCATTCGATGTAACGCCCGAGCGCGCCTAGTTCCCGCAGTCTGGATAGGGCCGCCGCCTCCTGCATGTCGAATTCCTGTGAGTCGACGCGCTTCGCGATGTCATCCCAACCGGAATATCGTGACGCGCCGGCAGCCTCCCTAACCGGATTCATTATCACGTGCAAATCCGCCGGATCATCCGCGTAAGCCAAGGGATCAAGCCGAATCGTCTCATACCCCCTGGCACTTAATACGATTTGGTACGATTCTGCCAAACGTTCGAAACGGGCGGCAAACTTTTCGGAATCCACGCCTGCAACGAGAAGAGCGTAAGTTCCATCTTTCCTGGCGGGTCCAAGTTGCATTCTCACGTTACTGACCGGCTGGCCCGAATCGGCATCGAGCACCCGCCCGGCCACCTGGAACACCGGACGCAATGTGATGGGTGCATTGCCTTGTTCGCCATTTACCACATAGTCCGAAACGATCAGAAATCCGTTGGCAAAGATATCGAGACTGAATTCGCCATTGGGTGCCCCTGACCACTCGAATCGTCCTGCGTCATCCGATCGGGTTTCCCAGCGCAGGTTGCGCCGACCATTCCACTGGGCGCAACGCACGATCGCACCGGCAACCGGCTGGCCCCCCGGATCAACCAGCTGACCGGAAAATCCCGGTGATGGTCGTAATTGAAAATCGAATGAGTCTTCTGGATTCAGCGATGCCAGGGCGATCTGGCTTTGCGGCGCATTACCGTCGGCCTGCACCGTCAAGGACGCCTTGCCCGGCCAGCAACCCTTGATCGTGTAACGTCCGTTGGCGTCCGTCGTAGCCGTGGGAACATGACTGGCCCAAACAAAATCGGCAAAGCGAACCGTTGCTCCTGCGATCGGCTGGGACTGGCTGTCCGTTACGGTTCCATTGACGGACGCTGATTCGGGCAAGTGTACGGCAGTGTCAGCCTGAACCTCGTCCACAATCGTTGGCCCGACAAAATCGGAGTGGTCAAAGACCAGTCGCGGATAAAGCTCGGTCTCCACGGGAAACGCAGTTACCGTCCATCGTCCTGCGTCGTCGCTTGCAGTGCGGCCATAGACAAAATGATCGTGATCCGTTGTCAATCCCGGCACATCACCAGGCAACGACTCAACCAATATTGAAACGCCTCCCACCGGTGTGCCCGCGTCATCGTGAACCGTGCCGGAGACCTGGCGGCCAACGCTCAGTTTGACCGTTTGTTCAAATGGAAACTCCAGTGCCTGATCCGGTCGCTCGCTGTAGCGAACCAGGGCGTGTGCGACCCTATCCGGAGCCCGACAGGTAATCGCCAATCTGCGAACGCCGTCTTCCAGTTCCAACACTACCTTGCCGTCGTCGTCGGATGTTGCTTGACGGAAATGGGGCTCCGCTGCGTTGGAACGCGGGTCGGTCGTCAATTGGTATACAACCTCAACC
>JBPCVB010000606.1:0-6592 GCA_051010855.1 Pirellulaceae bacterium
GTTGTGCACATACGCGGGCTTGCCGTCTTTCATGTACAGGCTCCAGCCGGCAAAGTTTCCTCCCTGGCAAATGATCACGCCCTCGCCGCCGCCTTCGGGAATTTCCACATCGGCCGTGATGGAATGAGTACGGTTCTTTACGTTAATGAAAGCGTTTTCCATGATTCGCGTCATTCCTGGATAGAGCGTCAGCGTCTTGCGATCGCCCATCAGGTCGGGCCGGCCTGCGATTGCCGCATTGAATCGCTCGTACACGCGGTCGTCCAGCGGCAACACGTTGTACTTTACTGCCTCAGACATGAAGAGATCCTGCAGTTCCTTCAACTTCTCCGGGTTTTGCGAAGCCAGGTCGTTGGCCTGGCTGAAGTCTTCGGCGACGTGGTACAGTTCCCATGTATCGTCGGTCAGGGCACCATCGGGAGCCGGGTTCCACGGGGTGCGATGTTTCGCCGTAGCACACCATCCGTCGTCATAGATAGCCCGGTTTCCAAACATCTCGAAGTATTGGGTCGTGTGACGGTCATCGGCATTCGCTTCGTCAAAGCTGTAGATCATGCTGACTCCTTCGAACGGCTTTTGCTTTGCGCCGTTCACGGAAGTTGGAAACGGCAAGCCGGCTGCTTCCATCATGGTTGGCCCGATATCGGTCACATGGTGCCACTGAGATCGCACTTCGCCCCTGGCCTGAATACCGTTGGGCCAGTGAACGACCAGTGGATTGCGGGTTCCGCCGTAGTGCGAGGCGACCTGTTTAGTCCATTGAAACGGGGTATTGCCCGCACAGGCCCATCCGGCATGGAAGTGGTTGTACGCGTCTTTGCCGCCGAATTCATCGATTCGCTTGAGTTGCTCGTCGACCTCATCCGACAGGCCATTCAAAACGATCATCTCGTTAAACGTACCGGCGAGTCCGCCTTCAGCGCTACAGCCGTTGTCGCCCCAAACGTACAGGAACAGCGTGTCGTCGAGTTCGCCCATTTCTTGCAGAGCATCGACCATCCGACCAACTTCGTGATCAGTATGCGAAGCGAATCCTGCGAAGACCTCCATTTGTCGCGTGAACAGTCGCTTCTCGTCGTCTGACAATGTTTCCCAATCCTTGATGTCTTCGGGCTTACTAGCCAGCTTGGTGCCTTTGGGAACAACGCCCATTTCGATTTGGCGAGCCAGAGTTTGCTCACGATACTCGTCCCACCCCATATCGAACTTGCCCTTGTACATGTCAATCCATTCCTGGGGTACCTGGTGGGGGGCATGCGTGGCTCCGGTTGCAAAGTAGACAAAGAATGGCTTGTCCGGTGTCAAAGCCTGTTGAAAACGCATCCACTCGATGGCTTCGTTGGCAAGGTCAGTGGTTACGTGGTAATCGGGATCACGCGGTGGCTCGATTGGCGTAACACCATCGTGAAGGAATGGCGCCCATTGGTTGGTTTCGCCACCAATGAATCCGTAGAACTTGTCAAACCCCGATCGCGTTGGCCAACGATCAAAGGGTCCCGAGATGCTCACTTCCCATGGCGCGGTCTCGTGGTCCTTGCCGAAAGCGGCGGTGCTGTAACCGTTCAGCCGCATCATCTCGGCAACTGGTTCGACGCTTTTTGGTCGTCGCCCCTGGTTGCCAGGAAATGCGGTGGCAACCTCCATTACCGAGCCTGCGTTGGCCGAATGGTGGTTGCGCCCCGTCAAGATTGCAACTCGTGTCGGCGAACAAAGTGCGGTGGTGTGAAACTGGTTGTAACGCAAACCACCGGCCGCCAGGCGATCCAGTGCCGGCGTCTCGATCAATCCACCAAAGCAATTTGCCGTGCCAAACCCGATATCGTCAATCAGGATGATCACAACATTAGGTGCACTTTTTGGCGCATCGATCGAGAAAGGCTGAGGCGGAGTCGCGTTGCGTGCGTCCAGTTCCGTGAGGGGGTCCGTTACCGGTGCTTCAATTGGCAGTTTGGTTCGGTCCAGTCCATCGCCTGGGTCTTGCGCACTTAAGTTCCAGCAAGGATACAATCCGGCGGCAAGCAAAATGAATACCATAGCCGTGGTTCGTGCGATCATAACAATCTCTCTTGCAAAAAAGGGGGTAATGATTAGCCATTTATCCGATAGTTCGTTCGAGCCGAAGCTCGCAACACCACAACGGCAAAGTAGTCCTTGTTTTATTCGATCAATTCGGGCTCGCCAGGTCGCCAGGTCTTGTCGTACCAGGGCTCCAATGGCCCGTAGAGACGAAAGATCATGTTCCAGCCGCGACCGGGAATGGTCTGAACCCAGTTGTTTTCCTGACCCTCCGGCGCCGTGGGACCGAAGTAGACATCGTACGAGCCATCGTCATTTTGGATCATGCCCGGCCTTTTGTCGTCGATTCCAGGGAACCGCTCGTCAGTTTGCAACATCGAGCGAGTCTGGTTGTCGTAGAGTGTGAAAGACCAGAAATCCTTGGCCGGCACATTCGGCGGCACGTGTACCCTGTAGGTATTGTTGCCATCCAAAGGATTGCCGTCACCGTCCAGGTAGGTGTACGCGTATTTGGATCCCTTGCCGATGATCTTCTTGGCCATCGCGGGTGTGATTCCAGTCGCGTAGAAATGAAACCCTGCGCGGGCATCCAGCAGTGTGGCTCCGTCGCTGACCCACGAGTACTCTCCTCCCGGGAATGGATTCATCCAAACACTTTCACCCGGATAGAAATAGAACATTTCGTCGCGCGGCTTCGACATAATCGTCTTGACGGACACCGAGCCGGCACTGGCCGCGGCCTCGAGAATACCTTGCATGCGCTCATCAGGCTCAAACGCTTCTCCCTTCTTGATGCCAATGGATGCCAGGACTCCCAAAATCTCCTCGCTTTGTCCAAACGCGGGTTCCGCCTGAACCACTTCATTAATCTCCTCAAAGATCTTGGAGTCCATGCGATGAATCGTGTTCATCGACTTGCCGGAAGCGTTAACGAACGTCATCTCCGGCGGATTGTCCTTTTGGGACAGCGGATAGATACGGAAGGTATTCTTTGTGGCATCAACCGCTTGTTGCGTTGAGCCATCGACCTGAAAGCCGCGCCAAATCACCCAGTTGCCATAGGTGTTGGTACGAGCCACGTGGTATCCGTCAGGCACTTCACCTTCGTATCCAGGAGGAAGGATCAGGAACTTACCGCCTTTTCCCTCGTCGGGCCCCAGCCGCCCAAAGTCTGTTACATACTTGAACCAGTGGTCGTCAATGATGCCCAGCACATCAGGTGGAGTTTCGATCACCATTGGCTCATCTTCCATCTGCAGCCATGAAAACATGTACACGCTGGTTGTGTTCGCGGTCAGAAACAGCGCCTTGGAGTCCATCAGGTCTTCAAACAGAACGGCCGTCGTATTGGCCGGTCCAAATTCAAGAATGCCCTTGCGAATGGCATCCATTGAGGCAATCTGAACACCGGTCATGTAAGCCTGATACGCATGTTGAAAATCCAGGAAATTGTAGACTTTTTGGACCGTCTCCTTGTCAGGTACCCCGTCGAAGAAAGTCAGGTCACCAAGGCGAGTCGGAATTTCGTCCGGTGTGGTAATCCCTGGGGGGATTTCGGTGGTCATTTTCATTTGGGGCGGATCCTGAGCACACGCAGAATTCGATGCCGCCCCAACTAATATCAAAACCGTCAACAGCGTTTTCATGATTATTATTCCGTGCAGAACGTCTGAGATGCTTTTCCTCCGAACGGAACAGTTTCGCAAACGGTTGCAGAGATTCAAGCAAATTAGCTACTTTTTTTCAGAGCTTGAACGGTTTTGATGCTTCACTGTCTATATGCCGAAACAGCAAGGCCAGTGAGCTATTTCCAAACCTGATCCCAGACCCGCATCAGGTTGCCACCGTAGAACTTTTGAATGTCCTCGTTGGAATAGTTCATCTTCCAGAGTTCATCGGTTACGGCGGCAATGATTTTCGATAACTCGCCACAACCGGCGGCACCTTTGTCAAAAGCGTCCAGCATGTAGCCACCGTCGTTGTAAAGCGATGGATGCGCTTTGGTAAACGCCAGAACCAGGTCCAGTCGCATCATGTCGTCTGTTGCCATACCGACGTGGTCTACCCCCACCAATCGAGCGTAGTAATCCAGCATTTGCGCACACTGCAACGGTGTGATGTCATCTGGCCAAACGCCGTCCATCATCCATTCAGTGAACGTGGGGCTGACGACTCCGCCCGTCTCAGCCGCTTGCTTTGCTTGTCGATCCGAGATGTTCCGGTAGCAGCCTTGTTTCGTCGCGTTTGGCTCGTTGACATACAGCCCCGTCGGGATCGAGTGCGTATAGACGACTGGTGCTCCCGAATGATGTCGGGTCATATGCGTCATGGCGTCTTCTGTCGTCTGAGGACTGGCGTGACTCAGGTCCAGCACGATTCCCTGCCTGACCATTTCGTCGATGATAGATCTACCCCAATCCGTAAGTCCCGTATCCGGGCTGTTCATGCACTCAATGCAACCCACCCCCGCACGAAATCGGCCGTTGTAAACCATTTGCATGGTTGCGATCCCCATTTCACGCAGCGTCGCGACGCGGCTCAAATCTCCACCCAGGATCGTGGTTGTTTGGGAATTCCAGATCACCGCCGTCTTACCGGTTTCATGAGCGTGATGAATATCGCGCACACTATGCACGAAATTCATATGATCCCGTTGCTCCAGCATTGTCGTGCGGAACTGATGATGCGACTGAAGAAAAGTTGCCCACGTGTCGGCGGCCTGGGCAATCGTCATGCTGTGACCGGTGACTCCGGCGGTTCTGGCCCGAGCCAGATAGTCAAGAATCTCTGCAGATACTGTCCATCCTGTTCCATATGGCGAAGCAAAAAAGTCCAAAACAATCGAGTCCTTGACAAATTGAATGGCCTCATTTGACGCGGGCCAGGACTTGCTCTCGATGCTCACTAATTAATCTCCGGTTTTGAGTGAAAAGTCACAATTTGCCAATGACTGCAGGTTCGCCAGTTGGTTTTTTACCAACTCAACAAGTGGGCCGCTAGCAAAACTGAAAGTTATGCGGTCGGCTCGCTCAAGCCACGGGGCATTCAGGAATTTCGTCGACCAAGCCTATATGAATGCGCAGTTTGTTATTCCCTTGTTGGCCTTTTTCCTTTGTTGGGCCTTGTGCCCAGCCGGTAATTGCTATGGGCAGCAGGCGATCGATCCTCAATCAACGGAATCGCCAGAGTTCGCGGAGACGCAGAGCCAGGCCGATAACGAAAATCCGACACCGGCAACCGACGACTCGGACGACACGCCACCAGCGACGGGTATCTACCAGGACATTCCGCAGTTCGGTGGACCGACGAGTGTTGGCGGACAATTGGCAGAGGATTCGCCGGCCGAGCCCCAATATCGGTGGCAGCGATTCAACGATCACTTCGATTCCTGGTTCGAGTTCAAGGAGCGAGTCAACAAGCGACGCGGCCTGCAGTTTGCAGTCGATGAATCCCTGTTCTATCAAGTGGCAACGCAAAGCCTGGGCGAAAGCGACGGCTTCAGCGGACTGGTACGTTTCTACGGCCAATGGGAACCATTTCATCGTTGCAAGTCAACGAACCAGGGATGGCTGGTCTACAAGATAGAGAATCGACATCGCATCGGCACAATCACACCATTTGACCTTGGTTTCGAAGCTGGCTCGATCACGCCGACGGGCACGTTCTTCAACGAGTTTGATTTCGGGGTGACTAATTTCTACTGGAAGCAGTATTTGTGTGATCGCGATCTGGTATTCGCGATTGGCAAGATCGATGTAACGGACTTCATCGACGTCTATGCCTTAATCAATCCGCTGACCCATTTCATCAACCTTTCGTTTTCGACAAACCCGACAATCGCCGTACCCAATCAGGGACTCGGCGCGGCCATGGGTGGCATGTTGACCAGCACGCTGTATTTTCAAGCCGGCTTTTCCGATGCCAACGGACAACCAGACCGTTCTGGATTCGATACTTTCTTCGACGATGCCGAGTACTTCAGCTACGCCGAGATCGGCTTAACGTCGGAACGAGATCGAATTTATCTGGACAATACCCACGTTACCTTTTGGCATACCGATTCCCGGCAGGACGCGGGCACACCTTCAGGATGGGGCGTCGCGTTCACGGCCCAGAAATTCATCAACGATTGCTGGCTGCCGTTTTTCCGTTTTGGTTACTCGGACGGTGACGCGGCATTGATGCAAACGGTTTTCAGCACCGGGATCGGTTACAAACGCAGAAACAACGATGTGGCTGGAGTGGGAATCAGCTGGGGCAAGCCGGCGGATGGAACGCTGCGGGACCAATTCACAAGCGAAGCTTTCTATCGCTTTCAGTTAACGCGGTTCCTGGCCGTGAGTCCGGATGTTCAGCTGGTCGTCGATCCGGCGCTGAATCCCGATGAGGACGTACTCGCATTCTTTGGTGTTCGGCTGCGAGCTGCTTTTTGATCACGTGATGATCGGTCTGGCAGCATGCCCACGTAAGCCTGGGCATGGCACCCGGCTCTGCCGATATCCTGAAGGTTGGGGCTCCTGCCGAAACAATCGATCAGTATTTCCTGTCTCGGCAGGAGCCTCGACCTCCCTGAAAC